>NZ_JACGWF010000005.1:0-92253 GCF_014077595.1 Colwellia sp. 6M3
CATATATACGGTTTAAGTTTCAATTAAATCTAATAGCATCACTATTTGCCTATTTTCGCCTATCGCAGGGGGAGTTATTTGAATAAAAACCTAATTATTGTAATAACATTCCACTGACTCATTTAATAAAATCTGTATATTATTTGATTGGAAAAAGCCGAATACTTATTGTCTTTTTTGTATATGAAATAAATAAAGATAAATACTAAACGATCAAACAAAAAGCACATATTTCAATATGATTCGGTTATAATCATTACTCATATAATATTTGTTTTCGACCTTAAAAGAGATTTTTGAATGTTTGATGATATTCGCCCTTATCGTGATGATGAGGTAGTTGACGTAATCGAAAAATTAATTAACGAAAAAGGCTTACAAGCTTCAATTGCTAGTTTAAAAATGCCCCGCTTATATCAAGCTTGTCCCTCATTTGCTCGCACAATAGTAAAGTGGTCGTTAAAAATTCGCGCGCAAAAATTTCACAATATAGATCAAATTCAAATCGAAGTGGCGAAGTATTTACATCATTTGATCAAGAAAAGTACCGCTGGTTTTAGTTATAGCGGCATGGATAACTTTGACAACACCAAACCTGCGCTATTTATTAGTAATCATCGCGATATTGTTTTAGATGTTGCATTGGTGAATTTAGCTCTCTATAAAAGTGGTATCAGTACCGTTGAAGCTGCAGTTGGTGATAATTTATTAGATCAGCCCTGGGTTGCTGATTTAATGCGTATTAATAAAAGCTTTATCGTTAAACGTAGTGCAGAAAATAAACGTGCCATGCTCAATGCATCAAAACAGTTGTCTGCGTATATTCATGATACGGTTGCTAATCGTCAGCAAAACATTTGGATTGCTCAACGTGAAGGCCGTGCCAAAGACGGTATAGATAAAACAAATTCAGCTTTAATCTCTATGTTATTGCTAAATAAAGACAAACAAACACCAATTGCCGATTATCTATCTGAAATTAACATAGTCCCTGTATCCATCTCTTATGAGTTTGATCCCTGTGATACCGACAAAGCTATTGAACTTGCAGAAAAAGAAGCAACAGGCAGTTATAAAAAGCAGGAAGGTGAAGACTTAAAAAGCATTACTCAAGGCTTAACCGGACAAAAAGGTCGAGTTCACATTGAGTTTTGTCAACCTATTCAAGGCGAGTATGCTGATAGTAAAGCCATAGCTGCTGCTATTGATAAAGCTATTATTAGTCACTATAAATTGTACGACACTAACCTAGTGGCACACGCAAAACTTAATCATCTAGAAACCAATAATACCGTGTTAGCCCTCCTGAATAAGCGCATGGAAAACCTTACGTTAGAGCAACAGCAATGGTTATTAACTATGTATGCTAACCCGGTGGCAGCAAAGCAGCACTTACAACCATAAACACAGTTACTGCTTAACTCACTGCTCAAAGCGCGTTAATTTTACCGACAAAAAAGCCGTATTAATAAAATACGGCTTTTGCTTTTATGAATCACACGCTATAACCATCACAAGAGTTAAGTAAACTTGTATTTACTTTTCTTGGTAAAACGCTGACATAGCTTTGTAAAGTGAATATAAGTCAACTTTTGATCCAACCGCATAAGGCGAGTGAATTGATAAAATAGGAATACCAAAATCAATCACTTCCATATTATCGTTAGATAAATCACTGCCGATCGTACCGCCAGAAGCCTTACCTTTGTAAGTCGATGTTTGCCATTTAATATCAGCATTATCTAAATAGTTTCGTGTCCATGCCATATATTCAGAATTAGTATTAAACCCGCCGCCATAAAGCTTTAAGTTAACGCCATTACCCAACCTTGGGGCATTACCTAGCTCCCATACACTTGACCATGTTGGGTTAACACCAGGGTTGACGTCAGCAGAAATAACTTTGGTATTACGTAACACTTTACGCAATTGGTAATCGTTATAGCTATCACCTTTTTGGTTATGCAATAAGCTACTCATTAAGTCGACTAAATAAGTTGAACTTGCCCCTGTGTTATTAATGTTACCAACTTCTTCATTATCAACTAAATAAGCAATCGACGTATACTCAGGAATTTTTTGCTCTGTTATTGCTTTAACTGCAGCGATTGATGACGCTTTATCATCTTGGCCGTAGGCAGCAATCATACTGCGATCAAAACCAACATCACGTGGTTTAGTCGCAGGAACTAAAGCCAGCTCGGCAGAAACTAAATCTTCCACTGAAATATTGTATTCTGATTTTAAATAGTCACTAACCTGATCTTTGATTTTTTTATCTAGCTCGGGTTTAGCAGCCACAATAATATCAAGTTCTTCTTTGCCAATAACATCACGACTGGTGCGTTTACGGTTAGGTGAGTCAACATGAGGTGCCAGATCAGTCACTAAAAAGATAGGATCATTTTCATCAAAACCAACTGAGATATTGACCGTTGTACCATCTTTTTTATCCACTCTACCGACTAAAGCTAATGGAATATTAACCCATTGATAGGTTTTAATACCGCCATGAATATAAGTTTGAAACATGGCAAATTTTTCTTTTTCAAATAGTGGTCGCCCTTTAAGTTCCAGACGTGGCGCATCAATATGCGCGCCCACAATACGTGTGCCTTGTTCTAATGGCTTATTGCCAATGACCATCAATGTAATAGTACGGTCACGGTTAACATCGTAAAAACGTGCACCTGGCTTTAATTTACTTTTCTCAGTAAATTTTTTAAAACCTTGTTTTTTAACTCGTTTAACAGTCTCTGTAACAAAGGTTAGTTCTGTTGGTGCTTTATAAATATAGTCTTTATATTCGGTTGCATAGCGTTCTACCGCTTTTAGCTCTTTAGCACTCAAGTTTAACCAACTAGATGGCGACTCTGTCTTAGTTGTAGTGTCTGCTGCATGAACAACACTAGGTTGTGAAAATGTCAGCGCACTGACAATGGCGATAGCAGTTAATGATTTGGTTAAATTCATAGCAATATTGATAGTAATACTCTCAGATAAAAGACGTGTACTATCATAAAAGTTATCAATATCAACTGACAAGCTTTAATCGATAACCTGTGCTTTTTTAGCTTTAAATACCCTTAATATTAAGTCAACTGACTCAATGAACTTACCAAGAAGCTACAGGTTTAACATATACCGACTTAGAACAAAGGTTATTAACCCAATAAACATGGTGAGATAAATACTTTTAGTTTTGGCTGCGGTGCCAACGGCGAAGGTAGCCGCAATGAGATACGGATTCTGTAGCGAAACACTTAACTCGCCCTGCTGAATAAAAATAATAGGCACCCAAATAGCGGTTAATACCGCTGGGGCACTAAAACTTAACAACTTCGCCATTTTTGCTCCTAAGCGTACTGGCAAGCGAGGATGAATAAAGAGATAGCGCGTAGTAAACGTGATCACTGCCATCAAAAGAATAGTTATTAATGTCATACACTATCCTTAGCAGACGGCTTTATATTGTCTTGATTGTCATCATTGTCGTGAACCTTAGTCATATCTGCGCTTTTACGCTTCTGCAGAAATCGATCGGTAATATAACCGCAATACATGGCAATTAATGCCGCGGCCACTAAATCTAATTCAAACTGCATTAACTTAAACACAACAGATAAAAATGCAGCTACAATCACACTAACCAAAATAGGTAGATTGATAATCGTAGGAATAACTAGCGCAATAAAAGTTACAGCTATGGCGAAGTCTAGACCTAAGTTGGTTAAATCAGGTAAATAACTACCTGCAATAACGCCTGTTATATTCCATAACAACCAAAACACATAGAAGCTACCTCCAGCAACTACGGCATAAATCAACCTCAACTGGCCAACAAAAGATTTACTATGACTCGACAAAGCAAATAATTCATCGGTTAATAAAAACCCCAACCCGTAACGCCATTTGGTGGGTAAAATGTGTAATTTATCTCTTAATGCTAAACCATATAAAAAATGTCGTGAGCTAATAATAAAAGTGGTAAACAAAATAGTCGCTAAGGAAGCATTGTTTGCGATTAACTCAATCGCCACTAATTGCGCAGAGCCGGCAAAAACGATCAGTGGCATCAAGATAGCTTCGAGGGCAGAAAAATCGCGTTGAATAGCCAAAGAGCCGCAAAGGATTCCCCACGGTAAAACAGCTAAGTTAAGGGGTAACATATCTAAAAAGCCTTTTCTCGCCATTAACCAGCGTGCTTTTTTTTTGCTCAGTGCCATTTGGTTTAAACCTTGAAATGTAGCTTAATAATCTAAAAATTCTAAACTTACGTTTAAATGTTTAATTTCGCATTACTCGTGCTAAAAAAAACAAAGTGAGCGATAAAAAAAGAGGCTTATTAGCCTCTTTCAGCATATTTTCTAGTACTTTCTAGTGCTTTAAGCCTTTAGCATACGCCCGTGCTTTTTCAAGGTCTTCTGGGGTATCAACGCCTTCAACCTCTAAACGAGTGTTTGCAACGGCAACGTGAATTTTTTCACCTTGCCAAAGTACCCGAAGTTGCTCTAAAGATTCAACTTGCTCTAATTGGCTTGCAGGCCATTGCACATAATCTTTAATAAAACCGGCACGATAAGCATAAATACCAATATGACGTAAGTAATAGTCGCCAATAGCGTCAATGTTTTCATTATTTAAAAAACGTTCGCGATCATAAGGGATAGTCGCTCGACTAAAATACAAAGCATAACCATTTTTATCGCATAACACTTTAACCGCATTAGGGTTTAATGCTTCTTCGACATTATCAATTTTCATCGCTAATGTTGCCATACGCGCTTGGTGTTGACTTGATAAGTTACTTGCTACTTGAGCAATGTTTTCAACTGGAATAAACGGCTCATCACCTTGCACATTTACAATAACTTGCTGGTCAGAAAACTGATAGGTTTGCATTACTTCCGCAAGACGCTCGGTTCCCGACTGGTGGTCAGCACGTGTTTTACATACTTCGCCACCAAAGCTTTTAACGACACGAGCAACCTCATCGTTATCTGTTGCTACAATAACTTGCTCAGCGCCACTGGCTAAAGCTTTTTCAACAACCCATTGGATCATTGGCTTACCCGCAATATCAGCGAGTACTTTACCCGGTAAACGTGATGACTCAAATCTTGCAGGGATCACTACCACAAACGACATAAAGACCTCATAAATTTTATTTTTATAAAAATGATGTTACTAACTTTAGTTAAAATCTATGCATCATCAGCATTAATGCGACGAGCTTCACTTTCCAGTAACACTGGAATATCTTTTTCGATTGCATAAGCTAAACGGTCAAATTTACAAATTAACGTTTGTTGTTCTTTATTGTAATCTAACTTTCCTTTACATACTGGGCACGCAAGGATTTCCATTAATTTAGTATCAAATGCCATTATTTTCTCTCTTAAGTGTCATATTGCTTGATAACTTTGTATCAAACGTAAAATTTAGTGAATACTTACCAACAGGGCTAAAATTCAAACCTACAGTTTTTTATATAGTTTTATTCTTATAACTTAAATTACATTATTTTTTAACAAGGGCTGCAATTGAATTGATTACCTTCGTTATTAAATTGCTATCCAAATTATTTGAAAAATCAGCATCAACGGGTAAGTACCAATAATTATCTTGAGCAAACTCGGCACATTTTACTGCATCTTTTTCAGTCATCAATAACGGTATATCAGCGGGAAATTGCTGTAAATCTTGTGCTGAAAAATCTTGATGATCAACAAAGCCTTTAACTAACGCCAACGCAAACCCAAGATGTTCAAGGCTATTAAAAAAACGCTGAGGATCTCCGATACCTGCTATTGCATTAATGTGCTTATCGTTTGCCAAATGTGAAGTTAAAAAGCAATCTAGTGCTAATACAGCACCAGTTTTGACATTAACAACCTGTTTAGCCTTTAACTGCATCGTTAATACCGGTATTGATAAAGAGTTATCCTTGCTCGGCCATGAACTTTCGCCATTAACAATGACACAGTTTGCATTTTTTATTCTATTGACTCTTTCTCGTAATGGCCCTGCAGGTAATAATAATCCATTACCAAATAAACGTTTACCATCCACGACAACAAACTCAAAATCTCGAGCTAACCGATAGTGCTGTAAACCATCATCAGCAATAATTAATTCACAACCTAACTCAATTAAACGCTGACATGCTTGAACTCTATCAGCGCCAATGACCACAGGAATACCACTACGTTTAAATATTAATAGCGGCTCATCACCTGCTTGCTCTGCATTACTTTTAATATCAACTTGGTAAGGATAATGTGGCGCTTTAGAGCCATAACCACGGCTTACTACTCCAACCTTTACGCCTTTTTCGCTCAGCTTTTCAACTAAATATAAAGTAGCAGGTGTTTTACCATTACCACCAATACCAATATTACCAACGACAACAATCGGCACCGACAAGTTAACCCGCTTTATTAACCCGACTTGATAAGCGAGTCGGCGCAAAAAACTTATGATTGTAAATATGATAGTTAATGGAAACAACAAAGGCACCAATAACCACTTTACCGAGTGGCCCTGAAACCATACTTTTTCAATTAAACGCATAATTTTTGGCCGCTGTTATTCAAGTAATACATTGCTTACTAAGCACCAAATTGAAATTTATGTAACTGGGCATAAGCACCATCTAGCGCTAATAATGTTTTGTGATCACCCTGCTCTTTAATTTGACCTTGCTCCATCACAATAATTTTATCGGCACTTTCTATAGTCGATAAACGATGGGCAATAACAATACAGGTACGATTTTGTTGCAATATACTCAAAGCATCTTGAATATGACGCTCAGATTCAGTATCTAACGCGCTAGTTGCTTCATCTAAAATTAAAAATGGCGCATCACACAGCAATGCTCGCGCTATAGCCACACGTTGACGCTGTCCACCTGAAAGCATAGCGCCATTATCACCAATATTTGTATCAAGCCCTTCAGGTAAAGCATCAACAAACTCCATGACATGAGCTTTACTCGCGGCATCTTCAATTTCTTCGCGGGTTGCTTGGGGTTTTCCGTAAGCGATATTGTTGGCAATAGAATCATTAAAAAGTACAACTTGTTGAGAAACATAAGCAAACTGCTTACGTAAATCTTTCAGCTTGTAATCTTTAATATCTTGGCCATCGATTAATACTTTGCCTGATGTTGCATTATAAAATCGTAACAATAATGAACTTGCCGTTGATTTACCGCTACCAGAACGCCCAACTAAAGCGACGGTTTCACCCACATTTGCCGTAAAGCTTAAATCGGTAAGTGCTTGTTTTTCTTTTTCAGCGTTATAAAAGAAATTTACGTGTTCAAACGCTAAAGTGCCTTTTGCTCGCTCTAGAGAAATAGTGCCCGTGTCATGTTCTGTTTTTTGATCAAGCACGCCAAAAATGCTCACACAAGCCGCCATCCCTTTTTGAAATTCACTATTCACTGTAGTCAAAAGTTTTAAAGGGCGAAGTAGCGTTACCATACACATCAGTACCGTCATAAAAACACCGGCCGAGATATTGGCGCGCATTGAATCTAAATTGGCAACATACAAAACAAACGCTAAAGCAAACGAGGCAATAATTTGTATAATAGGTACGCTAGCCGCCTGAGTTGCTACCATTTTCATCCGCTGTTGACGATTATGTTTATTAATTTTAGAGAAACGATCGAACTCTCGTTGTTGGCCATCAAAGGTTAGAACCACTTTATGGCCATTAAAAGTTTGCTCAGCCGCTGTTGTTACTTCACCCATGGCATTTTGAATGCCTTTGCTTATTTTACGAAAGCGACCTGAAACCACGGTTACTATGCCAGCAATAACTGGCGTAATAAGTAAGAAAATCGACGCTAACTGCCAACTGTTATAAAACATAACAATCAGTAAACCCAAGACAAAAGCACCTTGCTGAACCAAGGTTAATAAGGCTTTAGAAACAGCACTAAGGACTTGTTCGGTATCAAAGGTTAATTTTGAAATCAAGCTCCCCGTTGATTCTTTATCATGATAAGCAACCGGCATAGACATTACATGTTCAAATAATTCCTGACGAATATTAGCGACAACATTGTTACCCAACCAAGCTAAGGTATAGTTACCCGCAAAGTGACAAATACCACGTAAAATAAACATCACTACGATGACATAAGGCGCCCACTTCATAAACTCAGTATCTTGACCGTCTAAGCCCTTATCAATTAAAGGCTGCAATTGTGAGAACACGAAACTGTCGATAGCGGCATAACCTAGCATACCTAGAATGGATACAACCGCAGCCGCTTTATAAGCTTTGGCATAGCCCAATAGGCGCTTGAAGTTTTTTCGCGTAGTATCTTCAGTAGTTTCTTGTGGTGGTTTTGTCGACATTCATGCTCTCAATGCGTTATCAAAAATCTGATCCCTAAGGGATTACTTTAATTAGAAATATTAACTTATCTGCGTATTTTAGCGCTATTTTGCCAATCAACCAACCGATAAACTTTTATAGGGAATAAAAATCGAATATTTACGGTATAAAATACTTATTTACGGGTTAGTTTACAAACCAATATGGACGCATATCCTGACGATAATTGCTTACCTCGATATGTTTTTCAATGGCCTTTGTAGCTTGATTTTGAGTATGTTTTGGACTGAATTTAAATGTCACCATGCCCAACTCAGCCGTATTAAAGGTGGTGATATTAAAAGCGTTATAACGCGCTGTTATTTTATCTGTTGGCATATGCCAACGATTTAAATAACCTGCACTAAATACAGCATAATCTGGCGAAACAGCCGTTAAAAATTGGCGACTAGACGATGATTTAGAACCATGGTGTGGCACAATCAGCAAATCACTGCTCAGCTTATTACGAATACTCGCAACCCTTAATAACCGCCGCTCTTGTTTTACCGAAATGTCTCCTGGTAATAAAACACGATGAATACCATCACTTATAATAACCACACATGAATCATCATTTTTATCTCCATGGGCTTGCATGGGCGATAACACTTCAAACTCTAATCCTTGCCAGCTAAAATTTTGGCCTGATAAACATTCACTGTCGGGATTGAGTTTACTGTCATTTGCAATAACACGGTCAATGGGAATTTTAGCTCTTAAATAACGTAAACCACCGGCATGATCATTATCATTATGGCTAATAATAACACCGTCAATGGATTGATAACCCTGATGTGCTAAATAGGGCAATATTGCTGCATCCGCCATATTGAAACCACTGGGATAGCTTGCACCCGTATCGTAGATAAAAACATGATTATTTTTTTCAATAACAATGGCGAGACCATGACCGACGTCTAGCACCGAAACCTGCCATGATTTATCTACTCGAACACTCAAAAAATCAATATAAATTGCGAGCATCAACAAACTTAATCCTGCAATAAATTTACCTTTACTGAGTCGAAAAAATAGCGCTAGGGCGATGAAAGCGAAAAGTATCATCATAAATTGAATTTGCTGATAGGAAATAGCGACCATTGCCCACTTCGCATTAGCTAAATAACTCAACCACTGCCAAACAAACGACAAACATAATAACGCGACATCAGCAAAAAAATGCGATAAGCCATCACTAAATGGCGAGGCAACAACCGCCAGAAGCGTTAAAGGTATAACACTAACACTCATCAAAGGGACAGCAATAATATTAGCAAAAAAAGCGGCAAGTGGCAGTTGATAACTTAACGTGGCGGCAAGTGGCAACATGGCTAGCGTTAACGCAAACTGCAATACAACAAGTGTTTTTATCCAGAGCCACACACGGACCTTTGCGTTGTACCATTGTTTTTTTAGCGGCGTTTCAGAGACCACATCAACCGTTAGTATTGAAGTGTCTTCTGCTGACGGACCACGCATGGAAAAACGTGAAAATGTTGAAAAAATAATAACTAATGCTGAGATTGACAGCCAAAAGCTAGCACTTATTAAACTCAGTGGCCAAATCAATAAAATAATAACAATGGCGAGTAAAAACCAACGCAGCAGAGAAAGCTTTATATTCAAAAATTTAACTGACCAAAATAATAATAACATCACTAATGCACGCAGGGTGGGAATAGAAAACCCCGCTAAATAAGCGTAATACCAGGCCATAAAACAACTACAAAACACGGCAACATAACTTAAATTCAATTGCATTAAGTTCAATTGCCAAGATTTTGGTAAAAGTAAATTCAACGGTAAAAGCCGAATAACTGCACGGATAAAAATCAAACTTGCTATGGCGACTATGCCAATATGTAAGCCAGAAATGGCAATAAGATGTTGAGTAGCCGTTGCAGATAAAACCTGCCAATGTGCAGAGGTTAACTTTCCACGCTCGCCAAAGCCTAAGGCTAAAATGAGACCACCAAGAGGCTCATCATCGAGTGCGACCTTTAATTTTTGGTATAACGTTTGGCGCCAACTTGTTTGCGCATGAAGAAGTATGTTACTTTTTTTGAGCGTTAATGCTATTGGCGATTTTTTATCTGCTTTAACATAACCTGTCGCGATTATTTGCTGTTGCCTAAGCCACACTTGGTAATTAAAGCCGCCAATATTTGCCAAACCATGTGAAGGCTTTATTTTTACGGCTAACTGCCACCTTTGCCCTTGTTGTAAAGGCTTTTCTGCTGCTTTCCAAGTTAAGCGAATCAAGAAAGCTTTTTTTAACGCTTGCCCCTGCCAATGACTAACTCGAAAATTGAAACGACTGCTCCCCGACTTAACATGGACAATATTACTCACTTCGCCTTGGATCAAATGCACTTGCTTATGTAAGGTAGCAAGATCAATATCATTTATATTTAAGACATGCTTATATTGATATCCAGCAAGTAAGATCCATACTATAGCAGCGACTGAAACAGTGATTATTCTAAATTTAGGTGTAAAGACAAACAGTAATGACAATAGCAAAATGGCGAGTAACAAAGAAAACTCTGGCACTAAGGGTAAGAATAATGACAAAATAGCACTGATAAAAAATGTAAGTAGCCACCATTCCATAGTGATTAATGTCCATTTAGCCATGTAAAGTTAAGTAAATTCTATGCCGAAAAAACTGATTCAACGTTTAATGCCAGATCATCAAAAAATCAAAAATAATAAACATTTGAAAATTTTCGGTGCGTTACTGCATAATGCCAATTTGTGGTACCTAAACCGCCGTTCAGTCAGCAAAGCATTTGCTATAGGGTTATTTTTTGCCTTTATGCCCGTGCCATTTCAAATGGTTTTAGCGGCTGGCTTTGCAATTATAGTACATGCAAATCTACCTTTATCCATTGCCCTTTGTTGGATCACTAACCCATTGACTATGCCTGCAATTTTTTATTTTTGCTATGTCGTCGGTACATGGATCATTGGTGTGCCAACCAGAAAATTCGCTTTCGAGGCGAGTTGGCAATGGTTAGTTGAGAGTATTTCAACTATCGGCCCTGCATTTATTGTCGGTTGTGCTGTACTTGGAATTATATTTTCTATTTTAGGCTATTTATCAATAAATACCATTTGGCGCTATTCAGTGGCAAAAGAATGGAAAAAGCGTCAACTGCGAAGACGTTAAAAACATTTTAGTTTAGATCAAAAACACTTATCTTTATTAACATAAAAAAAATCAGACTTTCGTCTGATTTTTTTGTTTTATCTACGTCGCTATTTTTATTTTAACGATGAGCAATTCAATAGATTAATTTTATGCCTGTCCTAGCACTTGTGCAGGTTCAACTTTAGTTGCTCGCCATGCAGGATAAATTGTCGCTAACAGACTCATTACCAAGGCGGTGATAACCGTATTAATAACATCTTGCTGGCGTAATAAAGTGGGTAAAAAATCAATAAAATAAACGTCAGATGTTAAAAACTCAACCGAAAGTGCGGCTTCAATTGCACGAATAATATCCGTTAAATTTAAAGAGATTAATATCCCTAAACTGGCGCCAAGAGCACAACCAACAATACCATTCATTAGGCCTTGAAACATAAAGCTAGTCATAATGGTGCTCGATTTAGCCCCCATAGTTTTTAATATCGCAATATCTGATTTCTTCTCATTCACCGCCATAATTAATGTCGACACTATGTTAAAACTCGCTACAGCAATCACTAACACTAAAACAATAAACATCACTAAACGCACCAACTGAATATCATTAAATAAATGACCATGGCTGCGAGTCCAATCTAACATATAAACATAAAAATCAAAATTATACGCCACGTCGCGAACAATTTGTGGCGCAGAAAAAACATCGTCTACTTTTAGACGAATGCCTTGTACTTCATCAGGTTGATAACCGACTAACTCGATCGCTTTCATTAAATTAATAAACACTTGCGTGTCATCAATAGTACCGCCAAATTTAAAGATACCAACAATAGTTGCCTGCTGAGTTATGGGTACAGGAAATTGTTTATTAGGACTAACTTGCATATCCTGCGAGCTTACCGGTGGCAGTAATAGCTGAACGTTATCACCCACTTTAGCCGAAAGTTTACGCGCAATACCCGCACCAATAACAATACCGTTTTCAAGCGTTAAATTTTGCCAATCACCTGCAACCATATAACGAGCAATGGCTGAAACTTGCTGTTCTAACATCACGTCTACGCCACGTATCTCAACACCTTTAAGTGCCGCAGATTTTTGCATCATGCCCTGCGTTTTTATAAACGGTGCTGCTGCAATCACATTGGGGTTTTGCTGAATAAGGGCAACATTTTCTGGCCATTTGTTGATAGGCTTATTTACAGCTAGCACCTCAGCATGCGGCACAATAGATAATAAGTGTGTTGCTAACGCCCGTTCAAAACCATTCATAGCTGAAAGCACAACAATCAGCACCATTACACCGATGGCAATACCGATAGTAGAAGAGGCAGATATAAATGATGAAAACCCTTTACTATGACGACTTCGAACATACCGTAAGCCAATAAAGACACTTAATGGTTTTAGCACTTAAGCTTCTCCATCTTTTGGTTTAATAATGTCGTTAGCAATTTCAAGCGGTTTTAGGTGCCCGTGATCTAACTTTAGTTGTCGATCCATTTTGGCCGCCAAAGTTAAATCATGAGTCACAATAACAAAGCTGGTATTTACAGTGCGGTTTAACTCTTGCAACAACTGATATATTTGTTCAGCGGTGTCAAAATCTAAATTACCGGTTGGTTCATCGGCCAAGACAAGTGACGGTTTAGTAACTAAAGCTCGAGCAATCGCAACGCGCTGACGTTCGCCACCGGAAAGTTCAGACGGACGATGATGGCCACGATGTGATAACCCAACTTGCTCAAGCATAGCTTTAGCCTGAGCCAAGGCATCTTTAGGTTTATCGCCACGAATCAACAATGGCATAGCCACATTTTCTTCTGCGGTAAACTCCATCAGTAAATGATGAAATTGATAAATAAAACCGATATGTTGATTACGAAATTTCGCTCGTTGCTTTTCAGTTAATTGATGAATATTGACACCATTAATAAACACTTCACCAGCACTTGGCGTATCTAAAGCGCCAGCTAAATGCAAAAAGGTACTTTTACCACAGCCAGAGCTACCAACAATAGCAACTAACTCACCCGCTTTAACCGCTAAGTCGAGCTTCGATAATACCTGCGTGGTAACAGGTCCTTGTTGATAAAATTTACTTAGCTGTCGACACTCTAAACCCAATGCAAGTTCAGCTTTTACTTTAGATTCACCGCTGTCTGTGTTTATATTGTTATTCAAGTCATTGTCCATTGTATTGTTCAATTTACTATTCATTTCTAAGTACCTCTGCAGGCTGGGTTTGCGCTGCACGATAGGCAGGGTAAAGCGTTGCTACAAAGCTCATGGCTAGTGCAGAAACGACAATAACTAGGATGTTAACTGGATCAAGAGCAATTGGTAATTGTTGCCCTGCCCCTAATAAATTAACGCCGAGTAAACCAAATATAGCGTTTAAATTCAGCGTTATTATTACCCCAAGTGTAACGCCCAAAATAACGCCCAAAATGCCATTGGTTAACCCTTGGGTGATAAAAATTTTAACGATACCGCTTCGGTCCAAACCTAGCGTTTGTAAAATACTGATTTCACCTTGTTTATCAATGACCACCATCACTAATGCTGAAACAATATTAAAAGCCGCAACCGCAACAATTAAACTCAGCATTAGCCACATCATATTTTTCTCCATACTCACGGCGGCAAACAATGCACCTTGGCTTTCTTGCCAGCTGACAAATTGAAAGTTTGGGTATTTAATTGATAACTGCGAAATTACTTGCTGAGCATTAAACGCATCATCTAAATACAACCTTAATTGATTAACGCCATCACCTTTGTTTCGATGTAACTTTGCACCATCTTTAATTTCAATATAAACCATGGCCTCATCAACTTGGGAGCCAACATTAAAAATACCTACAATAGTAAACGTGCGATGCACGGGCACACGACCCATCGGGGTGAATAAAGTTTTATTAGGTAAGGTTAAACGCACAACATCGCCTAAGCCAACATTTAACTTTCGCGCTAAAGCTTGCCCTAAAACAATGCTAAATGGTTGAGTGTCTAAATGGGAAAGTTCGCCATATTCCATGGCCGTATTGATAATATTATGTTGTTCAAACTCAGGCATAATGCCATGAACTAGAACACCTTGCAGGGCAGTTTTAGATTGAATTAAGGCTTCACTTTCCTGAAAAGGCGTAACTTGTGTAACGTCAGGTAACGCCAGAATGTCGCGCTGTAGATCACGCCAATTATTTATATGAGTCTGCTGCGCAGACATTAAAACATGAGGCACCAACCCCAATACGCGCCGTTTTTGCTCACGCTCAAGGCCATCCATAACCGAGACAACCGTGATCAAAGAAGCAACACCAAGCACAATACCGATAATAGAAAAAAAGGTGATAAAGGAGACAAAACCTTTTCCATGACTGCTACGGCTATATTTTAAGCCGATATAAACACTAACTGGCTGAAACATGAACTCTTTCTTTATTGATAATGGTAATAACACCAAGATTATTGAGCGTAAAATAATACCACAGCTCATCAAGATATATCTTCTGACTTTATTAACTTTCTCCCACCTAAAGAAGTGTAGTGACAAAAAAGGCAAATATCCGCTGTTATAATTAGATAAAACAAACAAAATCTAAATTAAAACCAGCTAATCACAAATAATTATACAAATTTAGTCGCTTAAACAGGTTATCTATATTATCTGTAAATTTAAAACTACAGCTTAGGTTAACAAAATGTTAAAAAAAATGACTTTAATCTAGTAAATCAGCTTAATAGCCTTTAATATCTTTTGCTTTACAAAAAAGCTCTGCAACGCTCTGAGCATTCTACATAAATCAAATTGTGAGTATTGAATGAAGAAAATAATAACAAGTGCTGTTTGCACTTCTTTACTGTTCATTGCAGGTTGTAATGAAGCCACTGAGACAAAAGCTGCCGTTGAAGCACCAGTAATACAAAAAACAGCATTAGCATCAGGTATAGATAAAGCCAATATGGATCTATCTGTGCGTCCACAAGACAATTTTTACCAATATGTTAATGGCGCATGGCTAAACAACAACGAAATTCCAGGTGATAAAACATCAATTGGTTCGTTTTACGACTTACGCGATGAAGCAGACGACAACGTTAAAGCAATTATCGAAGAGTTAGCTGCAACTAAAAACTTAACAATGGGTAGCGACGAGCAAAAAGTTGCCGATTTATTCCGTTCATTCATGGACTCAGAAACGCGTGATACTCTAGGCACTCAACCTGTTCAAGCCATATTTGATCGCATTAATAATTTACAAGATAAAAATGAGCTTGCTACATTCTTTGGTGAATATCAAAAAATTGGTGTAGGTAGTCCATTAGCTTTTTACATCAATGTGGACGCTAAAGACTCAACTCGATACGCCACACATGTTTGGCAAAGTGGTTTAGGGTTACCCGACAGAGATTACTACTTTAACGACACGGAGCGTTTTGAAAAATTACGCTCAGGTTACGTTGCGCACATTGAAAATATGTTTAACTTAGCCGGTTTAGAATTCGGTAAAGCTGCAGCGCAAACTATCATGGCCATTGAAACTAAATTAGCAGGTTTTCACTGGACTAAAGTTGAATCTAGAGACAGCACTAAACGTTATAATAAATTTAATGTTAGCGATTTAAACACAGTTACCGATGCATTCAATTGGACAGCTTACCTTGAAGCACAAGGTGTTCCAGCTCAGAAAGACCTTATTATTAACCAACCTTCATTTGTTACAGGTTTTGGTGAAACTTTCGCAGCAACCTCATTAGCTGATTGGCAAACTTATTTAACTTTCCATACGCTTAGCAATTTTGCTGACTCGCTCACTACCGCTTTAGGCGATGAAAACTTTGACTTTTATTCAAAGCAATTAAGTGGTCGTGAAGAACAACGCCCAATGTGGAAACGTGGTGTTTCAGTGGTTAATGGTAACTTAGGTGAAGTTATCGGTAAGGTTTATGTTGGCCGTCACTTTAAACCTGAAGCAAAAACCCGCATGACAATATTAGTGGAAAACTTACGTGGTGCTTATGGCGCAAGTATTGATGATCTTGAGTGGATGTCAGAAGCGACTAAAAAAGCAGCACATGTTAAGTTAGCGAGTTTTGATCCAAAAATAGGTTACCCTGATAAATGGGAAGATTATTCTGCGCTTGTCATTAAAAGTGATGACCTCGTTGGCAACAAAATGCGCTCAGGCACTGTATCACATAACAAAAAGCTTGCTAAATTAGGCGGCCCAATTGATCGTCAAGAATGGGGCATGACACCGCAAACAGTTAATGCATATTACAACCCAACTAAAAATGAAATCGTATTCCCTGCTGCAATTTTACAACCACCATTTTTTAACTTGGCCGCAGACGACGCTGTAAACTATGGCGGTATTGGCGCGGTTATCGGTCATGAAATGGGCCACGGTTTTGACGACCAAGGTAGTAAATACGATGGTGACGGTAACATGCGTAATTGGTGGACTGAAGAAGATTTAGCCGCCTTTAAAGTACGCACTGATAACTTAGTTGCCCAATACAGTGATTATGCGGTATTTGATGATTTAAACGTAAACGGCGAACTTACTTTAGGCGAAAACATTGGTGATTTATCTGGTGTTACCATCGCTTATAAAGCTTACAAAGCGTCATTAAATGGTAAAGAAGCACCGGTAATTGATGGCTTAACTGGTGAGCAACGTTTCTTTATGGGCTATGCGCAAGTATGGCGTGGAAAAATGGTTGAAAAATCATTACGTAATCGCGTGGCAACCGACCCACATTCACCTGCAGAATTTCGTGCTTTAGGCTCACTGTCAAATATGCCTGAATTTTATCGCGCATTTGACGTAAAAAAAGGTGATGCTATGTATATTGCCCCTGAGAAGCGCGTTAAAATTTGGTAGTATCTAAAAGTTAGTACTACAAAACCATAAGGAGCTTCGGCTCCTTTTTTATGCTTGCTAATAACAGACTCTACCGTCAGTACAAGGTTTTCATTGTAAAGCAGTGTAGTTAACCGTAAAATTGACACTTATAAACGATATTTTTAGCCTCATCTTTTATCCTGATTTTGGCTAATTCATAGGGAACACGGTTAAAGCCGTGACTGTACCCGCAACTGTAAATAACTTCATTTTAATAGTTATAAGTCAGGACACCTAATATCAACATTTTTATATAAAACTTATAACACCGTGCGGGAATACACGTGAGTTACACTGTCTACAAGACACTTGTTTCCTATTGCCTCACCTTAATTACGTTATTCAATATATTAGCTTTTGAATTCATCAGCTTGTTATCACTTTTAGGCAATAATGAAAATATACTGCTTTTACCTTGTTAAAAACAATATCCACCTAGTTATCCATAAACTGGGCTGCCTTTAATGCCAACTTTACTCAGTGTCGAATCTGTATCTTGGTCTGTTGATAAACACATAATTCTCAATAACATTTCGTTTGACGTTAATCGCGGCGATATTATCGGTATTATCGGTCCTAATGGCGCGGGGAAAACCACGCTATTAAAGTGCTTACTCAATCATTATAAAAATTGGCACGGCAGCATTAAACTTAAAAATAAAGCACTAAGCCAATATAAACCTAATGAGTTAGCGCAAACATTTGCTCTAGTCGTACAAAACGCTCCCCCTATATTTGATTTAAAAGTTTACGATGTGGTAAGAATGGGTTTACTACCATATAAAACCTTATTTGCTCGCGACAACGATGCAGATAAAGAAAACATTATGCTCGCATTAGAAAAGGTAGGTTTGGCATGCAGCCAAGCTAAATTTTTCAACACCTTATCCGGCGGTGAACAACAACGGGTATTAATTGCTAAAGCTCTAGTCCAAAAAGCAAAAATATTAGTACTTGATGAGCCCACTAATCACTTAGATATTTTCTATCAGCACCAAATATTACAATTGGTTAAAGCATTAAATATTACCGTTATTATGACTATTCATGACCTCAATCTTGCCGCTCATTATTGCAATAGATTACTTTTGTTAGATAAGGGCAACCTAGTCAGCGATAATACTGTCGACCAAGTGTTAAAACCTGAATTACTTACCAAAGTTTTTGGACTACCTTGTTATCGAGACGATGCTCAACATTATGATGTGCCTAGGGTTTACTTTTATCCCGCAACCGATATTGCAACAGATAAACAACCGACTCTTAAGCCAAGCATTTTACATAACAATGAAGGCGAATTATCTTGAGTATTATTCGTGCGCTTAAAGGCAAAAACACTTGGATTTTTTCTGCGCTAATAGTTTTTACTATTTTAACCGTTATTGTATCGATTACTTACGGTCCAGCGACTATTACTCGGGCTGATATATTTCAATGTGTGATGTATGAATGTGCCTCACCTATGCACGACATGGTCATTTGGCAAATACGTATTCCCCGAGTTTTAGTAGGATTAGTTGCCGGAATGGGTTTAGCTTGCGCTGGTGCAATTTTGCAAAATGTGACACGTAATCCGCTTGCCGACCCTTACTTATTTGGCATTATTTCTGGCGCAGGTTTAGGGGCTACCATAGCGACATTCACCTTAGGTGATCAACAATCGCTAGCGCTACCGTTAGCCGCTTTTCTTGGCGCGTTATTTTCCGTGGTGATCGTTTTTGGTATAGCGACTTTACTACGCAATATGAATCACTTATTACTCACAGGTGTAGCGGTTTCCTTTATGCTGGGTTCTATCAGTCATTTTATTCTTTACCTTGGCGACCCCTTTGCTACCAATCGTGTTATTTTTTGGTTAATGGGCAGTTTGGCACGTGTTGAAATGTTTCACTTTTATTTAATTGGCGCCATGGTATTACTCACTTTATTGACCATTTTTGCCTTACACCGACAAATAGATGCCCTACTACTTGGCGATGAAAGCGCTGCAAGTCTTGGTGTTAACATTGATAAACTACGTTTAATATTATTAGCTTTATGTGCCGCAGTTACCGCTACCATTGTTGCTTATTGTGGTGGTATCGGTTTTGTGGGCTTAATGATCCCACACATTGTTAGGCAATTAGTTGGCGTCACCACTATGCCGCTTATTATTGGTTCTGCCTTAGTCGGTGGTTGCTTTTTAGTATGGGTTGATGTTGCAGCACGCAGTGCGTTTAGTAATGTTGAAATTCCCATTGGTATTATTACCTCCGCCATCGGCAGTATTTTCTTTTTAGCGATTATGTATCGCACGCGTAAAACAGGATAACTTACATGACTACAGAAACAGATAAAACTCAAAAACACCAAGCTCGCATGCAACGTATTAAAGAAAAAGTTGATGCTCGTATTGATTCAGCTCAAGAAGAACGTGGCTTATTAATTGTTATTACCGGCAATGGTAAAGGCAAGTCAACCTCTGGATTTGGCACATTAGCACGTGCTGTTGGTCATGGTTATAAGGCCGCAGCATTACAGTTTATTAAAGGAGACTGGGCTTGTGGTGAACGTAATTTATTAGAAAATAATGGTGTCGAATTTCATGTAATGGCGACAGGCTTTACTTGGGACACCCAAGATAAATCTAAAGATATTGCTGCGGCAGTAAAAGTTTGGCACGAAGCAAAACGATTATTACAAGATGACAGTGTCGATGTCGTTTTACTTGATGAACTTACCTACATGTTATCCTACAAGTATTTAGATTTAGAAGAAGTTATTGAAGCTATTGTTAATCGTCCCGCTATGCAACATGTCATCATTACCGGACGTGCATGTCATCGAAGTATTATTGAGCTTGCAGATACGGTTAGTGAAGTTCAACCGCTTAAGCATGCTTTTGATAATGGCATAAAAGCACAAAAAGGTATTGACTGGTAGTTTAACTGGTTAAAGCATTACAATGGAATTTTTATGAAATTAACGCAGTTTTTCTGTTTAGCAATTATCGCTATATTGACTACGACAAGTGCACAAGCAAATAATGTCGATGATAAACTTATATCGGTTATTGAAACACCTAAACCCAAAATAATAGCGCTCTCTCCGCACATTGTTGAAATGCTATTTGATATTGGTGCAGGTGAACAAATTATAGCAAGCACTGAATATGCAAATTACCCATTGGCTGCGAAAAAAATCCCTAGAATTGGCAGTTCAATGCGTATTCAATTGGAGCGAGTGATTGAATTACAACCTGATTTAATCATTGCATGGAAAAGTGGTAACCCCAGTGACGATTTAGCTCGTATAAAGCAACTGGGCTTCAATGTGGTTTATTCGCAACCCGATAGCTTTAATGACGTTGCTAAAGAACTGCGCTTATTTGGCAAACTCACTGGGCATAGCAAACAAGCTGAACAAGTTGCGACTAAATTTTTAGCTGATTTAGCCGACATCAAAAAAAAATATGGTAATGAAAAGCCCTTAACCGGATTTTATGAGGTGTGGTCAAGACCATTAACCACGATTGCGAAAGGTAGTTGGCCACAACAATTTTTAGATATTTGCAGCATCAACAATCCGTTTGAAACAGCAGAAACTGGCTATCCACAAGTAAATATTGAAAAAGTATTACAAGCCAATATCGATGTTATTATTCAGCCGCTTTCAAAAAAACAAACTGGTGTAGATGGATATAACTGGCAACAATGGCCAATACTACCGGCAGTAAAGCACCAACAAATTATCATATTAGATGCCGACATTGCGCATCGTATGACCACGCGGAGTTTACACGCCCTAACCGACTTATGTCAGCAAGCAGATAAAAGTAGAACCTATTACCAACAAAATACCGATAATAAAGCCAGCAAAAACTAGGCTGGTTATTTGGCCCCCAATAAGCCAAGAGTGGGCTAAAAATAAGCCTAAAATGAAATATCTTGTTAAATATGAATAAAAAAGAGGTAACATATTTGTCCAATATGTTACCTCTTTTTTATTCACTCTATATGGCTTTGGGTTTACTTTAGGTAGCTCAACTTAATTCAATTCAACTCAACTCAAGCACTAGATTAAACACAAACTCGATTTAATGTTGTATCGACCTCGTCTGCGGTATGTTGTTGCATTTCGGCAAGCTCAGTTACGGCGAGTAAATTACTATTAAGCTCTCGGCTTAATTTTACCACCATCGACATGTTCTCATTTATTGAGGCCGTCGCTTGTTGTTGTTCGGTTGTTCCTTGCGCAATTTGAGATGTTAAGGTGTCAACTTCAAAGAATACTTGTCCTATTTTACTTAATGCATCGGCCACTTCTGCTGAGTGTATTAAACTATCGCGCGATAGCCCTTGACCACGGTCAATAGCATTAACGGCATTGGTTGATTTTTCTTGCAAGCCTTCAACCATGGCGTGAATTTCAACAGTAGATTCTTGTGTTCTATGCGCTAACGCACGCACTTCGTCGGCAACAACGGCAAATCCTCTTCCCTGCTCGCCGGCTCTAGCCGCTTCAATCGCTGCATTTAATGCCAGTAAATTCGTTTGATCCGCAATGCCTCGAATAACCTCTAATACCGAACCAATGCGAGAGCATTCTTCTTGTAACAAAGCTAAATCAGACGCCATTATTGTTACTTCTTTGTCAAAATCTTCAATGGTATTTTTGCTGGTAGTTGAAGCATGCGTACCTTGCTTTAAAATGGCTAACACTTGACTCGTTGTTTCGCTTACCTGAGTCGCACTGTCTGAGAGTGTTGTCGACGTTGAGGCCACTTGGTCTATAGATCTCGCCATTTGTTCAATTTGATTTACTGACTCATCCACAGCCCCCACTGAGCCATGCATTTGTGCAGTCAACGATGCAGAGCCTTGTTTCAATGCGTCTGATTCAGCTCTAATTTCGTTAATAACATCAGCTAAGTTAGCAATAAACTTTGTTAACTTATTGGTAACATTAGCTAAATCATCCTCATTGTCATCTTTAATATGTATACTTGGTGCTTCATCAATGCTTGCCACTTGATCAATATAATGTTGTAAATTCACAAGTCTTTGCGTGAGTTTTTTTTGCGAATATATATAGCCCACAATGATTTGTGTAACGACCATGACCATTAAAAACGCGATAGTTGCATTGTGGCTAAGTTCACCGGTTAGATAAAACGCGATAATACTTATAATTCCAATGAACAAAATAGGCATGAGTAATTTAATACTGAGAAAATTTGACATCTTGATTTCCGAATATTGTGTAGTAGTAACTTAGTGAACTTAATTTTTATAGGTACTGAAGTTAAATGTTCTTGTTCACCTGTTCGAGCTTACAAATAAATTACATGCTATTGTACTATTTAGCTATTGGTTTTTTATTTGAACATAAATAAGCAATCGCATGAAACTTAAAATGAGAGAAACTTTCCTTTGGGGATAAAGCCATGAGTATTACCACTATATTTATTATTGTTATCGCTGTTGGTTCAGTAATAGCCGGACTATTACTAATAAAACAATCTGCGCGTAAGTTTGAATTATCAAAAGAACAACAGCACAAAGTAGACATTCGTAAAGATGAGCAGCTACAAAAAGATGAAGAGCAAAAGTAGTTGTAAACTCACCTTGAGGTACAGTAATTAATTTCTCTAGCTGGCCTGTATTAAATGAAAGTTAAATTTTAAAATCGGGCCGTGTAGCGCTAACACTGTATTTTTTAAATACCCTATCATCAAACGTTTTGACCACTCCTGTGCGTTACACTCATCTATATCTCCATCTTTATTTACACATTGATTTCCAGTTAAGCAGGTAGACTTTTCCAATTCCATGAAATTTTTTCTTTGATAGCGAGTTATCGCAAGTGCAAAATAAATACTTTAGGTACGCAAACGCACTATATTTTCAAAGCTTACACCGGTATTTACAAAGCTTAGACCAGTTTTTTCTTTACTTGTGAGCCTAACAACTTAAAATCACCTTATATTTTCTTCAGTTGATTCCATCATGAGCTCAATACAACACCTATTTGACAATAATCAGCAATGGTCAGATAACATTAAAAAAGATAACCCTGAATTTTTCAAAAATTTATCAGAACAACAAAATCCTGATTACTTATGGATAGGTTGTTCTGATTCAAGAGTTCCAGCCAATGAATTACTGGGCATGTTACCGGGCGAAGTATTTGTGCACCGTAATATTGCCAATCAAGTTATTCATACCGATTTAAACTGTTTGTCAGTTATTCAGTTTGCTGTTGATGTGTTAAAAATAAATCATATTATTGTTTGTGGCCATTATGGTTGCGGTGGTGTCATGGCTTCATTAGAAGATAAAAGCTATGGCCTTATTGATAATTGGTTACATCACATTAAAGATGTTTACCGTTTCCATAAAGAGCGCCTAGATGCTGTTAAAGACAAAGAAGAGCAATTAACACTACTTTGTGAATTAAACGTAATTGAACAAGTGGCTAATGTATGTAACACCACAATCCTAAAAAATGCATGGGCAATTAATCAAGACGTTACTGTACATGGCTTTGTATATAATCTAAAAGACGGTATTTTAAAAGACTTAAACGTCTCGGTTGATGGTAACAAGTAAGTATCGCCCTATCGTGTTATAGCGTCATAGGGCTTTGACTTTAGTTGATGAAAAACTTTCAATGAAAAGTGAGTCATTTAACATGCCATTAGTTAAAATAACCTTAACTTTTAAAACAACACCCTATTAATTCACTAGTAAGCCAATAACATGCAAAAAATATTTATTATTGGCTTACCTAGAACCGGCACAACAAGTGTTTGTGTTGCTATGCTCGAGCTTGGCTTTTATGTTGCTCATACGGCTTATACCGATCGTAGTTTTACCGAAGCTCAAGTTATTGCTGATACGCCGATTTTTTGTGACTATCAAGCATTAGACATTGCCTACCCAAATGCAAAATTTATCTATTTAGCTAGAACTTTAGATAAATGGCTGCCCTCAATTAAGCAATTGCTTGCTCGTATGCATATTAACCTTATTCGTGAAGATGGCGGTTTTAATCCCATTATTAAACGCTGCTATAAATCAACATTTTCACCTTACAACGCAGATAACATCAGTAATGATGAATTTTTAGCACAGTGCTATCAACAACATAAAGCGCAAGCAGAATCATACTTTGAAGGCAGATATACTGATTTTTTATCAATCGATATTAGTCAGCATACCAGCTACGCTCAACTGTTAAAATTTTTAGCATTAGATGAAAAAAAGCCGACTGATACGGGCTTTAAAAAGTTGAATGTTGGCGGTAAGGTTACCGCCTGGAAAGATATAAAAAGCGATTTAAAAGTCGACTCGACAAATAAAGGTAGGGTAACAAAACTGGCTTATTTATTACCAAAGTAACTGGCTAACCTTATGTTTATTTAGCGTTGAATTATTTAGTTACACGGATTTTCAACGCGGATCAGTGCTGCAAAGAGAACCGCTAATGCAATAAATATCGCAGATATCGTTAAACAGGCTCCTAGCCCGTAAAGTTGAAAGATCCAACCTGACAACACAGTACCAAGTAACCTGCCACAGGCATTAGCCATGTAATAAAAGCCAACATCAAGTGAAACACCGTCTTTGTCTGCCATCTCAACAATTAAATAACTATGCAATGAGGAGTTAATAGCAAATAACACCGCGAATGCCATTAAGCCCCCAATAACAATGATTTTTGCTGATAAATCTGTTTGTAATGCTACTGCCATCACAAATGGAATAATCATTAAAATAGCGCCCCATTTGGCTGCATCCTTTGGTGTTTGAATGTTACCCGCTTTCTTTTTTGTTAACCAAGGTGCAATGGCCTGCATAAAACCATAAAGCACTATCCAAGCGGCAATAAAACCACCTACCCAGCTATGTGACCAACCAAACTCTGCAGCTAAAAAAACGGGCAAAGCAATAACGAACCAAACGTCACGAGCGGCGAATAAAAATAACCTCGCAGCTGATAGTAAATTAATAGCACGACTTTTAGAGAATATATCTTTAAATTTTGGTTTATGCTTTGCTTTACCAAGATCAGCTTTTAAAGCAAATATACTGAAAAGCCAAACCATACAAAGTAGTACGGTCATAATCGTAATTGCGCCAGTAAAACCAAAGTAGCTTAATAACACGCCGCCAATAAAAAAACCGATTCCTTTTAAGGTGTTTTTAGACCCTGTTAATAATGCCACCCATTGATATAATTTTGTGTTTTGCTCCCCTGGCACTAATAATTTAATCGCACTCTTAGCACTCATTTTGTTTAGGTCTTTAGCAATACCTGATAACGCTTGCGCGGCCATAACATAAAATATCGTTAATAGCTCAGTTGGCACAGTGAGCATTGCTAAAGCAACTATTTGCAGCCCTAAACCAATGTTCATGGTTTTGTTTAACCCGATTCGTGCGCCAAGCCATCCACCGACCAAATTTGTGACAATGCCAAAAACTTCATAAAACAAAAATAAAAAGGCAATATTAAGCGGGCTATAACCTAGCTGATGAAAATACAACACAACCAACATACGCAGGGCGCCATCGGTTAACGTGAATGCCCAATAATTTCCAGTTATAATAAAATACTGTTTCAGTTGTTCTGATACGCCGCTTAATGCCTTCATTTATCAATTATTCCTGATCTTCAAATCGATCCTTTATTTGCTAAGAAAATTCACGTTACCGATCAGAACGGCCAACCATTCGAGCAATCTCTGCGGTGCGGTTTGCGTAGCCCCATTCATTGTCATACCAGACATAAAGTTTCACTTGTGTACCATTAATGACCATAGTCGAAGGCGCATCGATAATACACGAGCGAGGATCAGTTTTATAATCAACTGACACCAAGGGTCTTTGTTCGAAACCCAAAATGTTTTTTAACTCTCCATTCGCTGCAGTCTGCAAAAAATCATTCACTTCTGCTTCTGTTGTGGCACGTTCAAGCTCAAAAACACAATCAGTCAGTGACGCATTAGCTAAAGGTACGCGTACGGCATGACCATTTAATTTCCCTTTTAGTTCAGGGAAAATGTGCGTAATAGCGGTTGCAGAACCTGTGGTTGTTGGGATCAAGCTAATACCACAAGCACGTGCTCGGCGTAAGTCTTTGTGGGGTGCGTCTAAAATAGTTTGGGTATTGGTAATATCATGAATGGTGGTCATCGACCCATGCTTAATACCTATATTTTCATGAATAACTTTTACTACAGGGGCAAGGCAATTAGTAGTACATGAAGCAGCTGTTACTATTTGATGATTATTGGCATCATATTGGTCATCATTTACTCCCATCACAATATTTAAAATGCCCTCTTCTTTAACTGGTGCAGTAACAACGACACGTTTTACGCCTTGCTCAAGATAAGCTTGCAGCAAAGCTTTAGTTTTCATAACACCTGAGGCTTCGATAACAACATCACAGTCTGACCAATCGGTATCGCTTATATTTTTATTTTGACTACAAGCAATAACATGATCATTAATTACGATAGATTGATCAACACCATGAGCTTGATGCTGCCAAATGCCATGAACCGAGTCAAAGTTAAGTAAATGAGCTAAAGTTTCTGCATTGCCTGCAGGATCGTTAATTTTAATAATTTCAACATCATCCCACTCATACGCCACGCGCATCGATAAACGTCCCATTCGGCCAAAGCCATTAATACCTATTTTAATTGTCATGATAAATTTCCTGTCATAATTACGATGTGTAAAAATTAAAACTGTTATTGCATCTGTCGATATAAGCCAAAATCAAAAGTTATTCACAACAATTAGCCATGCGTGTTGGCCTGTCACCCATAAGATGTAATGTTGCTAAATTTTGACTTATAAATTCTATATTTTCATTTAACGTTAAGGTAATAACTTCTTGAGCCCAATCGACTAGCTCCGGATTAATAGCATAAAATATCCATTGCTTTTGTTTACGGGTTAATAATAAACCAGAGCTTTTTAGTACGGCTAAATGTCTCGATATTTTAGGCTGGCTTGTTTCACCAAGTGCTGTCATTAATTCACAAACACACAACTCATCTTCCTTAGCAATTAACAAAATACTTTTAAGTCGTATGTCGTCAGCTAAATTTTTATAAAACTCAGTAGGGTTCATTTGTTCTGTCTGGTCTTAATTTGCATTGGCCATTATTTTAGCTCAATCAATAGCATAATAAAATAGTTATATAATATTTTTATTATATAACTATTTTATTATGCTTGTAGGATAAGATGATTGTTAGTGATCAAAATTTAACCTTAAAAAAATTGTTAAATAAATTATATATTTATCAATGATCGAGTAAAAAGATCAAATTAGTTGTTGAAAGGAATCCAAATAAGAACTATTATCAATCGCGTTATCAATCTTGAGCGAAATTTTATTATGTTTGTTTGTATTTGCAAGGGCATTACAGATCATCAAATTAAACAATTAGTCACTGAATCCGGTGTCGGATCTATTCGTGAGCTAAAACAACACTTACCGTTAGGTTCACAATGTGGCACTTGCGTTAAAGTGGCGCAAAACATCATTGATAATACCATCATGGATGAAAGCTTATTTAAAGAAGTTGGCTAACAACCCTGCTAAAAACCTGACTGCAATTGATAACGATTAACATTATCAAACCACTGTTTTTTAAAGCTTTTTACAATATAACCTTTGCATTTTCTGTAATTCTTTCTATACTAATAGCCAATATTTAATCCATTTAAATTTGAGGCTCTCATGAAAGGCAATGCAACTGTCCTGGCAATACTAAACAAAGTGCTTACCAGCGAACTTACATCAATTAATCAATACTTTCTTCACGCCCGCATGTATAAAAACTGGGGTATCAATGCCTTAAACAGTAAATGCTATAAAAAATCGATCCTCGATATGAAGCAAGCTGACAAAGTTATTGAGCGTATTTTATTTCTCGAAGGCTTACCTAATTTACAACAATTAGCTCCACTAGCTATCGGTGAACACACTCAAGAAATGATCAAATGTGATAGTGGCTTCCAAATAGCACAAATTGCCATCGTAAGAAACGCCATCACGGTTTGTGAACAAGAACATGATTACGTGAGCCGTGAAATGTTAGATGGCATATTAAATGATGAAGAAGAACACCTCGATTGGCTGGAAACCCAACAATACCAAATAGACGCTATGGGTATTGAAAAATTCATACAAGCACAGCTGTAATTAAACGTCTGACAATTAATTAGAAGGAAAGTTAAAATGAAAGGTAATACGCAAATAATTTCAGCGTTAAATGGCCTGCTTGCATACGAACTTGCAGCAATGGATCAATACTTTATACATTCTCGTATGTATGAAGATTGGGGCATCACTAAACTATTCGAACGCATTGATCATGAGTTTGACGATGAAAAGCTTCATGCATCTATGCTAATTCAACGTATTCTATTTTTGGAAGGTATGCCTGATATGCAAACTCGTGCAGGCTTGAATATAGGTAAAACCGTACCTGAAATGCTACAAAGTGATTTAGACGTTGAATATGACGTAGCTAAGGCACTAAGAACTGCCATCGCTCTATGTGAACAAGAAAAAGATTACGTAACACGTGAGATACTTGAAAAGTTACTTGATGATACCGAAGTGGATCACGCCTTCTGGCTAGAGCAGCAACTAGGCCTAATTAAAACTATCGGTTTAGAAAATTATATTCAGTCTCAACTATAGTAGTAGTTTGAATAGCATAAAAAAGGCTCGCATAATGCGAGCCTTTTTTTTGTAGCTTAAAAATCGTTATACGATTGTTAAGGTCTCATTTCTTCTTGATCTGCGCCTTCTTTTTCAATAACTTCAGGGATTAAGTCTTCTTTTGAAATACCTAATGCCAAGGCTACCGAACTAGCAACATAAACAGATGAATAAGTACCGACAAAAACACCTAAAAGTAATGCAGTGGCAAAACCATGAATTAATGCGCCGCCTTTAAAGAATAATGCAGCAAGTACTAATAGCGTAGTAATTGAGGTAATAATAGTTCGTGATAAGGTTTGTGTTAACGATATATTGATCACATCTTCAGGTGAACCTTCACGCACTTTTCTGAAGTTTTCTCGAATCCGGTCTGAGACCACAATAGTATCGTTTAGTGAGTAACCTATAACCGCTAATATTGCCGCAAGTACCGTTAAGTCGAATTCAAGTTGTAACACCGAAAACAAGCCTAAGGTGAGTAATACATCGTGAAAAAGCGCGATAACAGAGCCTAAAGCAAAGCGCCATTCAAATCGAAACGCGACATAAACCAATATACAGATAAGTGCAGTTAGCATAGCTAAGCCACCCTGCTCTGCCAGTTCATCACCAACACTTGCACCAACAAACTCTATACGACGCATGTCAATAGTTTGCCCAGTACCTGCTTGTAAAATATCAAGTACCTGATTACCTAGCATTTCTGCTTTAACATCTTCACGAGTCGCTAGGCGTATAACCACATCACGACTTGAGCCGTACAATTGAACAACAGCGTCATCAAAACCGCTTGAGTCCATAATACCGCGTATTTTGGTTAAATCAGCGGACTGTTCAAAACCAACTTCGATGAGCGTACCACCGGTAAAATCGAGACCGAAATTAAGTTTATTGGTCGCCAATGAGAAAACAGAAGCAGCCATCAGGATAAGACTAAATATCACCGCTACCTTTCGGTAGCGCATAAAGGCAACAGTCTCTTTTAATTGTAAAATTTGCATAATAATGAAGCCTTATATTGACAATTTGTCGAGACGTTTACCACCCCAAACAGCGTTAACAATCGTACGAGTACCAATAACAGCGGTAAACATTGACGTAATAATACCAATCGATAATGTTACAGCGAAACCTTTAATCGGTCCGGTACCCACAGCGAATAAAATCAGTGCAGCAATCAACGTAGTAATGTTGGCATCAATAATCGTTGAGAATGCAGCATCATAACCTTGATGGATTGATTGTTGCACAGACTTACCTTCGCGCATTTCTTCACGAATACGTTCAAATATAAGGACGTTTGCATCAACGGCCATACCAACGGTTAATACAATACCTGCCATACCTGGTAAAGTTAATGTCGCACCTGGGATCATCGACATAACACCAATGATTAAGATTAAGTTCGCGCCTAACGCTAAATTAGCAACAACACCAAAGGCACGGTAATAAATCAGCATAAACAAGAAAACTAAGCCAAAGCCCATCATAATAGCTTGGAAACCTAGTTGAACGTTTTCAGCACCTAATGTTGGGCCAACGGTACGTTCTTCAACAATTTGAATCGGCGCGATTAAGGCACCAGCTCTAAGTAGTAGCGCTAAGTTGTGCGCTTCTGCTTGACTACCAGCACCAGTGATACGGAAGGTTTTACCTAAACGAGCTTGAATAGTTGCAACACTGATCACTTCTTCAACTTTTTCAAAAACTGTGTTGCCTTCAGAGTCAAGACGATCGGTAGGTTTATATTCAATAAATACGGTAGCCATTGGCTTACCAATACTATTTTTGGTGCCGTTCGACATTTTACTACCGCCAGCAGAATCCAAGGTAATATTAACTTGTGGGCGACTGTATTCATCGAAGCTAGAACCAGCATCAACAATGTGATCACCCGTTAACATAACACGCTTTTTAAGAAGAACAGGTTGGCCATTACGCTCTTTAAGAAGCTGAGAGCTTCCTGGAACTCGTCCATTAAGTGCAGCACCTAAATCACCTTCAGTATCAACTAAACGAAATTCAATAGTCGCCGTAGCGTTTAATATTTCTTTAGCTTTCGCGGTATCTTGAACACCAGGTAATTCAATTACAATGTGCTTTTGACCTTGACGTTGAACTAAAGGCTCAGCAACACCAAGTTCGTTAACACGATTACGTATAATCGTTATGTTTTGCTGCAAAGCATATTCACGTGTTTCTTTTAGCTTTTGTTCGGTCATTTTAGCCGATAACGTTAAGCTGTCTTCATCACTAATAAATAATAAACTTTGGTTTTGTTTTTCTAAGAAAGTTTCTGCATTATCTAAATCTTCAAGATTACGAAATTGCACGGCGATAGCGTCATCAACTTTTTTAACTGAACGATAGCGAATTTTTTCGCCACGTAAAGCAGTACGAAAATCATCAACTAAACTTTCTTGGGCCTTGTTAATGGCTTCTTTCATGTTTACTTCCATCAGGAAGCTAACACCACCACTTAAATCTAAACCTAACTTCATTGGCGTACCGCCAAGACTTGCTAACCATTCTGGCGTTGCAGGTGTTAAGTTTAAGGCTACTGAATACTCATCACCAATTGTTTCGTCAAGTAAATCGCGCGCGCGTAATTGTTGCTCCGTGTCGCTAAAACGTGCCAAAATTTGGCCGCCTTCCATCACGATGCTCGCGTAGGAAATTTTACTTTCATCTAATTTTGATTTAACTACGTCCAACGTTGCCGCGTTAGTTTCTATACCGCGCAAGCCAGAAATTTGTACAGCAGGATCTTCACCATAAAGGTTTGGAGACGCATACAAAGCACCAATAGCAACTATAAGTAGCACCATCAATGTTTTCCATAATGGATATTTGTTTAACACAATATCACCCTATTTTCTTTTGAATCACGTCACCACATTAAGAAAAATGTAAGCGTGAAAGTTTATTATAATTTTATAATCGCTATAGCCATAAATATACAAAGGCACTCAATTGAAAACTATCAATGAGCACCCTTAGAAAACTTTAGCAAAAAAGCCAATAAAACCTCTTATAGAGACTTCATTGTACCTTTAGGTAATACCGCATTAATAGCACCTTTTTGCACTGTCACTTCAGTACCTTCGGCAATACTAACAACGATAAAATCTTTTTCGTCAGAAACTTTAACAATTTTACCAACAATGCCACCTTGCGTAAGTACTTCATCACCTTTCGATAATTCAGACATCAAGTTTTTGTGCTCTTTCACTCGCTTTGCTTGTGGGCGGTAAATCATAAAATAAAACACTAAACCAAATACAGCCAACATGATCAACATTGACATACCATCAGCGCCTTGAGCAGGTGCAGCAGCAGCGTGGGCTTGACTAATAAATAAACTCATAAATACCTCTTGTTATTGTTTCTAAATAAATTTTAAATGGTGAATAGATTAAGTTTTACTCGGCTTCATTATTTGCTAATGAGCCAGCTAAAGGTGGTACAGGTAAATCACGTAATGCATAAAACTCAGCAACAAACTCTTCTAGTTTGCCTTGCTCTATGGCGTTACGCAATCCTTGCATAACACGTTGGTAAAAACGTAAATTATGCATTGTATTTAATTGCGAACCTAAAATCTCATTACATTTGTCTAAATGATGTAAATAAGCACGCGAGTAATTTTTACATGTATAACAATCACATTCAGCATCTAATGGTCCAGAATCTGTTTTGTGACGGGCGTTTCTAATTTTAATCACGCCATTGGTAACAAATAAATGTCCGTTACGAGCATTACGTGTTGGCATAACACAATCAAACATATCAATACCGCGGCGTACACCTTCAACTAAATCTTCAGGTTTGCCAACTCCCATAAGATATCGGGGTTTATTTTCCGGTATCAAGGGCGCAGTGTGATCTAAAATTCGGATCATATCTTCTTTCGGCTCGCCTACTGATAAACCACCAATAGCATAGCCGTCGAAGCCAATACTGGTTAAACCATTAACCGATACTTCACGAAGGTCTTCATACATGCCGCCTTGTACTATACCAAATAAAGCATTTTGATTACCTTCATGGGCATCTTTTGAACGTTGTGCCCAACGCAATGAAAGCTCCATTGATACTTTAGATTCTTCATGGCTAGCAGGATAAGGCGTACATTCATCAAATATCATAACAATATCTGAATCTAAGCTACGCTGTACTTCCATTGAACGCTCAGGCGTTAGCATAATTTTCTCACCATTTACTGGCGAGCTAAACTTTACACCTTCTTCGGTAATTTTACGCATTTTTCCTAAGCTAAATACTTGAAAACCACCCGAGTCAGTTAGAATAGGTTTATCCCAATTCATAAAACCATGTAAACCGCCATGTTGCTCAATAATTTCAGTACCAGGGCGTAACATTAAATGAAAGGTGTTGCCTAACAAGATCTCTGCTCCCGTATCTGCAACTTCTTCAGTTTTCATGCCTTTTACTGTGCCGTATGTTCCTACCGGCATAAATGCTGGGGTTTCAACTGTACCGCGGTCGAAGGTTAAACGACCACGTCGCGCCTTACCGTCGGTTGTCAGTAATTCATACTTCATTGGCGTTTTTGCTTTCTTATCTGTCATATTTTTATCCTTCGCCCACTAGCGAAACAGGCTAGCAGCTTTTTCGTTTAAGTTGCTAGCCATTTAGCTAACAATTTTTTTAGTTTTATTGATTAATTTTTTGATCTTTCTTAGTTAATAACATGGCATCGCCATAACTGAAAAATCGATACTGCTGATCAACGGCATGTTGATAAGCCGCCATAATATTTTCATAGCCAGCAAAAGCGCTCACTAACATTAATAAGGTTGATTCAGATAAATGAAAGTTAGTAATAAGGGCATCAACCACTTGAAATTCATAACCTGGGGTAATAAAAATATCGGTGTCACCGTAAAACTCACTAAGAGACTTACCTTGCTCTTTAGCAACTTTAGCGGCACTTTCTAATGAACGAACTGACGTTGTGCCAACAGCAATTACTCTGCCACTATTCATTTTAGTTTGTTCAATTTGGGTAACAACACTTGAGGGTACTTCAACGTATTCTGCATGCATTATATGGTCAGCTACTACATCAACTTTAACGGGTTGGAATGTGCCAGCGCCAACATGTAAAGTAACAAAAGCAAAATCAACACCTTTAGCTTTTAGTTGTGCCATAAGTGCATCATCAAAGTGCAAGCCTGCCGTTGGGGCTGCTACCGCACCGGGTTTTTCGTTATAAACGGTTTGATAACGCTCACGATCACTATCTTCATCAGGTCGGTCAATATAAGGGGGTAATGGCATGTGGCCAACTTCATCTAATATTGATAACACTGATTGTTCACCCTGAAACTCAAGCTCAAAAAGCGCATCATGTCGCGCAACCATTGTCGCTTTAATTTTACCTTCTAGTAATATTTCACTACCCGGTTTTGGTGATTTGCTGCAGCGAATATGCGCTAAAACTCTATGTTCATCTAACAAACGTTCTACTAAAACTTCTAATTTTCCGCCACTGGCTTTTTGCCCAAACATTCTTGCTGGAATAACCCGAGTATTATTAAAGACTAATAGATCACCCGCATTAACATGATTAATGAGATCGATAAATGTTTCATCATTAAGCACACCATCATTACCGTTTAAGGTCATTAAACGGCTAGCTGAACGATTGGCTTTAGGGTATCGAGCGATAAGCTCTTCGGGTAAATCAAATGAAAAATCAACAACGCGCATGAGTAATAAACTAGTTTATAGGTAAAAAACGCGTAATTTTAGTGCTGCATGGCACGAATAGCAAGCATTAACTTGTAAAACTCAGCCTTAGCGACTGTACTAAAAGCAGCTGCAGTAACCCAGTGCTATCACGATAATAAATAGCGACTATAGGTGAAAAATAATCACCTAAATGGCTCATTTTAACGTATGCTGAAATCAAACAACTAACGTAGATATGCTCATGAAAAATCTAGCTTTCGCCATTGCAAAAACAATCATCAACGGTTTTGAACGTCATATATACCTCTATAGTGAAATAACGCAAACAGCAAAACAGCGTTTTGAGCAACATCGCTGGCGTGACATACAATTAGCGGCAAAAGAGCGCACTGATTTTTACGATCAACGTATTGATGAAACTTTAGCGACCCTCAAAGAAGGCTTTGCTATTGCCGAACTTGATGACCAGCTATGGAAATTAGTAAAAGGTTGCTATATCGAATTACTCAGTAAGCACCCACAGCCTGAATTAGCCGAAAGCTTTTATAATTCTATTTTCTGCCATTTATTTGAACGTGAGTATTATCACAATGCCTATATTTTTGTGCAGTCAACCGCGACCCGATTAGATGCATTACCTACTCCATCTATTTATACTAGCTACTTCCCTGCTGAACATGGCTTATTTAAAACCATCAGTAACATCATGCAAAGTAGAAATTTTTCTGTACCTTTTACACATCTGAAAAAAGATATTAATACCCTCATTGCTAAGTTTCGTAAACAAGCGGATAAAACACACTATAAGCTTTCAGATTTACAATTTGATATTTTGGATTCCGTTTTTTATCGAAATAAAGGCGCCTATATTATCGGTCGAGTAATTTCACCCGCAGGCGAAACCCCCTTCATTATTTCTTTATTAAATACCGAAAAAGAAGGACTTTTTATCGACGCCTTAATCACCGAAGGTGAGCATATGGCGGTTGTATTTGGTTTTGCCCGAGCCTACTTTTTTGTTAATTGTCAGCACCCTCGAGCATTAGTCGAGTTTTTAAGTCGTTTGATCCCACACAAAACCAGTGCTGACTTATATTCTGCCATTGGCTTTCACAAGCAAGGCAAAACTCAATTTTATCGTGATTTTTTAAATCACCTCGATAACAGTGACGATAAGCTTGAATTAGCTCCAGGTATTAAAGGTATGGTGATGTCAGTATTTATGCTGCCCTCTTACCCTTATGTTTTTAAAATTATTAAAGATAAGTTCTCACCCAGTAAAAATATGAGTCGAGACGATGTAAAAGGTAAATATCGCTTAGTTAAACTGCATGACCGAGTAGGTAGAATGGCCGATACGATGGAATATTCTGAAGTCGCTTTCCCTAAAGAGCGTTTCTCAGAAGAACTTTTACAAGAATTAAATACGGTTGCTCCATCATTACTGCGATATGAAGATGATTTAGTGATCATTAAACATATGTACATAGAACGTAAAATGACCCCGCTTAATCTATATTTAGCCAAAGCTACTGACGCACAAATTGACAGTGCTATGTACGGCTATGGCAAAGCGATTAAGCAACTGATTGCTGCTGATATATTTCCAGGTGACATGTTATTGAAAAACTTTGGCGTTACCCGACATGGGCGCGTTATTTTTTACGATTATGATGAAATAACCTACATGAACGAAGTTAACTTTCGTGTAAAACCAGAACCCGTTACCGAAGAGCAAATTTATGCCGCCGAACCTTGGTACTCGGTAGCCCCTGGCGATGTATTTCCAGAAGAGATAGCAACCTTTGCTTTAGCAAATAACCGCTACCGACAAGCTTTCTTAGGTCATCATGCCAACCTTTTAGACGCTCAATACTGGCAAGATTGCCAAGCTAAAGTAGCTAAAGGTGTATTTGCCGATGTTTACCCATATCCAGAAAAATCTCGTTTTTGTTATTGGCAGGCTGGCTAATAAACAAACAAATGCCATTGGTGATGGATGAAAACAGGTAAATATGCTGTTTATTTAGCCGAACAGTCATTTATTTTGAAATTGCTCTTTACCTTTGGCTTCGCATCAGTATAATTCGAATCCGTTGCAGGGGTGTAGTTCCAATTGGTAGAACAGCGGTCTCCAAAACCGACGGTTGGGAGTTCGAATCTCTCCACCCCTGCCATTTTTCTTTCGAGTATTAATTTATCCTATTTAATACTCTCCAATATCTTATCGTTTTATTTCCCTTTTAAGCTTTTTACAAATTCTAGTTTTTCCTATTTGAAAATTCTGTCATGATAACCCTGACTTTAACCATAGCTAAAATGATATGAGCATTAACAAAAGACAGTTTAATTTATTACAAGCCATGGGGATTACTGTTTGGCAACGACGTGAGTTATCCAAACAAAACTCAATATCGTCAACTGTTACTGCCTCTCAACAAAATTCCGCTGAAGTTAGCGAAACTAGTTATTCTGATAAAACATCAAAGACAGCACAACAATCTAACGTCAACCAAAATCAAGAACTAAACAACAAAGTGGCTATCGATCTAGATGCCTTACTTAAGCAGCAATTATTTAAAGATATTATTAGTTGTTTAGGTGCAAGCAGTGCTGATTTATCCCTTGTTAATGATCAAATAGATATTGGCATTATTAATTGGCAATTCAGCAAAAATACAGAAATTGAATTTAAGCATAATTGTTTGATAACACCTGAGTTAACAATCCTTGCTAACTCGCCCGCATTAAAAAAATCTTTATGGCAATCACTAGGACATCTGAGCTCAACATGACACAAGCAGTTAATACAACATTCAAACCTGTAACGCAGGAAGAAGTAGAGCAACTTATGGTAATTGAAATTGCCTGTCATCCACACCCATGGAGCGAGAAAACTTTTCGCAGTTGTATTGATGGCCGGTATTTTGGCGAATACTTGATTGTTGACCATGTTATTGTCGGATTTTATGTTGCAGAGCATGTTGCAGGCGAGTCTACGCTAATGGATATTTGTGTTAATCCAGAGCTACAAGGCAAAAGCTATGGTAAAGCACTATTACTACAATTTTTTAAACACTGTAAACAACTAGCAACCACAACTATTTTTCTTGAAGTGCGAGCAAAAAACATTAGTGCACAAATGTTATATATCAACCAAGGATTTACAGAAATATCGCGACGAACGGGCTATTACCCTAGTAACAGCGGGTTTGGCTATGAAGATGCAATTGTGATGTCAAAGAAACTCTAATCAGACACTACCTGCTAACATTCTTTTAAATAGCTAAGTAATTTATAAAAAAATAAACCTAAGGGTTTATTTTTTTATGACCTCCTCCTGAACTTTACACAGACATAATTACCAGTTTTCAACCCCTTTCATATCAGGTAATTGGTGAGCAATACCTTTGTGGCAGTCAATACAAGTTTTTTCACCTGATGCAAGCGCGTCAGAGTGCATTTTGACACTACGATTACCTTGTTCAGAAAAGTCCATGTACTCAAAGTTATGGCAATTACGGCATTCTAAAGAGTCATTTTCTTTCATTCGTTTCCACTCACGTTCTGCCATAGAACGTCGATGATCAACAAATTTTTCACGGGTATCAATCACGCCCGTTAACATACCCCAAACCTCTTTACTGGCAGCAATTTTACGTACTATCTTATCTGTCCATTTTTTCGGTACATGACAATCAGGGCACGTAGCCCGAACACCTGAACGATTTGCATAATGAATAGTTTCACGATACTCCTCATACACATTGTCTTGCATTTCATGACAACTAATACAGAACTCCTCTGTGTTAGTTACTTCTAAAGCGGTGTTAAAACCACCCCAAAATATTACGCCACCGGCAAACCCAATCACTAAAATAAACCATAATGCAGCACTATTAGGTGACTTTAAAAACATCCACACATTTTTTAGCATGCTAACCTCCTGTGCAAAATAGCCAATTACTCATGACCCAAAGATTCAACAGGCTCAAAGGTGTTATCTACCAAAGGCGCTGCATCAGCTTGAGTAACATGACATTGCAGGCAAAAATAACGACGAGGCGAAACATCCGATAACGTTTTTCCATCGCGTGTTTCATAATGCGTTAAGCTAATTTTCGTTGCACCGGTTTCTGCGGCATATTTCCAACTATGGCAGTTCAAGCATTTATTACTATTTAAATCAACGCGATAACCTCGCACTTGGTGAGGTATTACCGGTGGTTGATGAACATAGTTACGTGCAATTGGATTTTTATCTTTAATCACCCGCTTTAGTTTTTCTGCTGGGCGAGTTTCATCAATAGTTGCCGCCCCGCGAATGGTAGCTAAACCGCCAGTATTAACTGTTTCTTGGGCTATGGCAGTAAACGTTATTGCCAAAACAACAGCAGCAACGCACAAAGTTAATAATTTCATTTCTCTCTCCCCACACACATCGATAATAAATTTATCGATGTGCTAACTTTTCCACATTAAACTTTAGTCACTTTAACCGCACATTTTTTATAATCAGTTTGCTTTGACAGCGGGTCGGTTGCATCTAAGGTGACTTTATTGACTAATTGTTTAGCGTCAAACCACGGCATAAACACCAAACCTTTTGGAGGTCGGTTTCGACCTCTGGTTTCAATTCGAGACTCAACTTCACCTCGACGAGACGCCATCAACACTTTATCGCCGCGGCGCAGACTACGCTCTCTGGCATCATCTGGGTGCATAAAAATCACCGCATCAGGAAAGGCTTTATGTAGCTCTGGCACTCGTGATGTCATGGACCCTGAATGCCAATGTTCAAGTACCCGTCCGGTACTAAGCCATAAGTTATACTCTTCATCTGGCGATTCTGCAGGTGGCTCGTAAGGCAATGCAAAAATTACCGCTTTATTATCTTTGTGACCATAAAACTGCACTTCACTGCCTTTTTCTACGTAAGGATCATGGCCTTCTCTAAAACGCCATTGTGTTTCTTTACCGTTAACCACTGGCCACCGTAAACCACGTTCTTCGTGATATCGGTCAAACGGCGCTAAATCGTGACCATGACCACGCCCAAATTCAGCATATTCTTCAAACAAACCTTTTTGGATATAAAAACCAAAAGCATCACCTTCAAAGTTGGCATCGCCTTTTGATTCACTCATCGGGAATTTATCCACTTTGCCATTAGCGTATAACACGTCGTATAGCGTTTTACCGCGAAGTTCAGGTTGTTTTGCAATCAAGGCTTCTGGCCACACTTCTTCAACTTTAAAACGTTTAGAAAACTCCACTAATTGCCAGAGATCTGAGCGCGCATCGCCTGGAGCATTTACTTGTTGATGCCAAAATTGTGTTCTACGTTCGGCATTACCGTACGCGCCCTCTTTTTCTACCCACATCGCTGTCGGTAAAATAAGATCAGCAGCTTGTGCCGTAACGGTGGGATAAGGGTCTGACACGACAATAAAGTTTTCTGGATTACGATAACCCGGGATCGCCTCTTCATTAATGTTCGGCGCCGCTTGCATATTGTTATTACACATCACCCAATAGGCATTGAGCTCGCCATCTTTTAACATACGATTTTGTAATACCGCATGGTAACCAGGTTTAGGAGGAATAGTTCCTTCGGGTAACTGCCAAATTTTCTCAGCTATCGCTCTGTGTTTAGGGTTTGCAACTTGTAAATCAGCTGGTAAACGATGAGAGAATGTTCCAACTTCACGTGCAGTGCCACAAGCTGAGGGCTGACCGGTTAATGAGAACGGGCTATTACCCGGTTCAGAAATTTTACCGGTTAACAAATGCACGTTGTACATTAAATTATTAGCCCAAACTCCACGGGTATGTTGGTTAAACCCCATGGTCCAAAATGACGTTACTTTCACTTTTGGATCAGCGTACAACTTAGCCATTTCAATTAAATTAGCCTCAGGCACGCCAGAAAGCTTTGATACTGATTCCACCGTATAAGTACTAACAAACTTAGCGTAGGCTTCAAATGTCATCGGCTTTGATTCACCACTGCCGGCATTTTTCGCCGCTTTTTCTAAAGGATGCGTTGGGCGTAAGCCATAACCTATATCCGTTACCCCTTCACGCACATTGACGTGCTTTTTCATGAAGTCTTCATTAACAGCATTATTTTGAATAATGTAGTTAGCAATAAAGTTTAAAATAGCCAAATCTGTTTGTGGAGTGAAAATCATGCCATTATCGGCAAGTTCAAAACTACGGTGTTTATAGGTTGATAACACATTAACTTTAACGTGCGACGCACTTAAACGACGATCGGTGAGTCGTGACCATAAAATAGGATGCATTTCCGCCATGTTGGAGCCCCAAAGCACAAAGGCATCAGCATGTTCCAAATCGTCGTAACAGCCCATAGGCTCATCGATACCAAAGGTACGCATAAAACCACCAACAGCTGAAGCCATACAATGTCGAGCATTTGGGTCTATATTATTCGTTAAAAAGCCTGCTTTCATCAGTTTAGAGGCCGCATAGCCTTCCCAAACAGTCCATTGACCTGAGCCAAACATACCGACCGAGGTTGGGCCCTTTTTTTTAATCGCGGCTTTAAATTTATCAGCCATAACATCAAAGGCTTTGTCCCAGCTTACCGGTGTAAAGTCGCCTTCTTTATCGTATTTACCGTCGGTCATTCTTAATAATGGCTGCGTTAAACGATCTTTACCGTACATAATTTTCGATAAAAAATAGCCTTTTATACAGTTTAAGCCTTTATTAACTTCTGCTTCTGGATCGCCCTGTGTTGCCACTACTTTGCCATGTTGAGTGCCGACTAAAACACTGCAACCTGTACCACAAAAACGACAAGGTGCTTTGTCCCACTTAATCGTACTTTTTGACGATTGTGTGATCAAATTAGTCGCTGACAAAGGAACCGAAACGCCAGCGGCAACAGCGGTGGCTGCAATCGCATTAGCTTTAATAAAATCACGTCGAGTTAAGGTCATAATGCTTTCCCCTGGTGCTGTGGCAATCCGGCATCGTTATGATGAAATATTAGTGATGACGAGATAACCCCAGAAACATTGCTCATATCTGTAATGGTATCTATGATGCGTTTTGCTGGATTTTTTTCTCCCTCAAGGCCCTCTACAGTGAAAACTAAACTGCCATTTTCTCCTTTTGCATGTATCTCAGCACCGGGAAAGGCTTGTAAATCATCAGCAACTTTAGCCGCGTTGTCTGGGTAAGCCATAAACATAACTCCGGCAATATTTACTGGGCTTTCTTCTAAAAGGTTAATCATATTTTTGCCCTCTTATACTTTTTCGTTTGCTTCAACTGAATGCTCAAGCACGGCTGCAGGCTTAGCGCCAAATATTTTTAAAATAATAACCGCGACTAAGGCTGTGGCGATAAAGCCAAAAACAAATATCAGTGGCATTGAGGTATAACCTAAAATATTCCATATCAACTGCTCTAAATCACTCATGTTCTGCTCCCAATAATGTTGTTGAAAGCTTGATTGCCGACTCCGGACAAATAGCGACACAAGCCCCACACCCTGTACAATCTAAAAGTGTAATTTCAGGTTGAGGTACGCTAGCATGCAGGTATTTAAATGAAATAGCATCAGACTCACAACTGTCCTGACAAACTTGGCAGTGCACCTGATTTTTAGCTAAACAACTTTCTTCAATTTCAATAGTTAACTGCCAAGGGACAGCGTCCAAAGGTTTGAATAATGGTTCTTTACAGGCCTTCACACATTGTTGACAAAAGGTACATTTGCCAGCAAAAAAATTAATTTCAGGAAAACCACCATCACCTTTAACAATAATATTTTCCTCACAAGCATCCATGCAATCGCCACATTGCGTGCAGCCTTGAGTAAATAACTTTTCGTCTACGGTCCAAGGTAATCTAATCGCTGGCGGTGTAGAAACATGCTTGGCTCGCATAAAGTTACGACGGCTTAAATCAACCATAAATCCCCTCCACTTGAAAAAAGTAAAACAACTACATTTTTCCAAGTTAATTAACTGACATAGATCACATAAAAACATTATTAACTGACGATACTGCATTTAATCATTGCGTTACTTGATGTAAATCAAGTTTCTCTTGTACTTAATAGATAAAACCTTGAATGAGATAAAAATGAATAACGCTAAGATGAAATTAGTGATTAACCATGCGAAGTTATTTTCATTTTAGCTATGCGCATTTAAATAATTTTGAAGTGTTTTGTACCTAATAACGACTTATCCACCCTAACTTTAAAATGTGTCATTAGCTGAAATATCCGAGGTTATTGTTTAAGTTAAGCACTTCCTGGTAGGAACATTTAACTATCGTGGTAAAAAATTGAAATTAAAATTAAAATACAAGATATTGTTACTGCCCTTCGCACTTGTTTTCGCTATAATGTTGCGCTTTAAAATTTTAGTTAAATTCTATTCATCCACTTTTAAAACAGGTAATTTGCATGTCTGTACAACAGCAGGAAGTCGACCTTCGACGCACCTTCGCTATTATTTCTCATCCTGATGCGGGTAAAACGACGATCACTGAAAAGGTTTTACTTTTTGGTCAAGCTTTACAAAAAGCCGGTACCGTAAAAGGTAAAAAGTCGGGACAACATGCGAAATCTGACTGGATGGAGATGGAAAAAGAACGTGGTATTTCAATAACCACTTCTGTAATGCAATTTCCCTATAAAAACTGTTTAGTTAATTTACTCGATACACCGGGTCATGAAGATTTCTCAGAAGATACCTACCGTACGCTAACCGCAGTTGACTCTTGTTTGATGGTTATCGACGTTGCTAAGGGTGTAGAAGCACGTACCATTAAATTAATGGAAGTTACTCGTCTGCGTGACACCCCTATAATTACCTTCATGAATAAAATGGACCGTGATGTTCGCGACCCAATGGAAGTCATGGATGAAGTTGAAGACGTACTAAAAATAAAATGTGCCCCTATTACCTGGCCAATTGGCATGGGTAAAGAGTTTAAGGGTGTATATAACATTTTAACCGATGAAATATTTTTATATCAAACAGGCCAAGGTCACACTATTCAAGAAAAGCGTGTTATTAAAGGTATCGATAACCCAGAATTAGATAAAGTTATTGGTAACTACGCTGATGATTTGCGAGAAGAGCTAGAGCTTGTTGCTGGCGCGTCACATGAGTTTAATCTTGAAGAATTTTTAAAGGGTGAACTTACACCGGTGTTTTTTGGTACTGCATTAGGTAACTTTGGTGTTGACCATATGCTCGACGGCTTAACTCGCTGGGCACCAAAACCATTGCCGCGCGAAACCGACACTCGTATTGTTACTGCTGAAGAAGAAAAGTTCTCAGGTTTTGTTTTTAAAATTCAAGCCAATATGGATCCAAAACATCGTGACCGTATTGCATTCATGCGTATTTGTTCAGGCAAATATGAAAAAGGCATGAAAATGAAACAAGTGCGCATCGGCAAAGACGTAAGAATTGCTGACGCAGTAACCTTTATGGCTGGTGACCGCTCTAATGTTGAGCAAGCTTATGCTGGCGATATTATTGGTTTACATAACCATGGCAGTATTCAAATTGGTGATACCTTTACCGCTGGTGAAGATATGAAGTTTAGCGGTATTCCAAACTTTGCCCCTGAAATGTTCCGCCGAATTCGTTTGCGTGACCCGCTTAAAGCTAAGCAATTACAAAAAGGTCTTATCCAGTTGTCTGAAGAAGGCGCTGTGCAGGTATTTAGACCTTTCAACTCGAACGATATGATCGTTGGCGCGGTTGGTGTTCTACAATTTGAAGTCGTTGTGCAACGTTTAAAAACTGAATACAAGGTTGATGCTATTTATGAGCCAATTAGCGTAGCAACAGCGCGTTGGTGTACTTGTGATAATGAACGTACGTTAGAGCAATTTGAAAAGAAAGCTTATGACAACCTAGCATTGGATGGCGGTAATAACTTAACTTACATCGCCCCAACTATGGTGAACTTAAGCCTAGCGCAAGAACGTCATCCCGATATTGTGTTTCATAAAACACGCGAACATTAATCTCCTGCAGATTAATTTAAAGCAATTGATGACAAGTAAAAGTCAATCACGTAATTTATCCATAAGCCTAGTGAATAACATTAGGCTTATTCACTCAAGTTGATGCCACACACTTGAGTCTTAATAGAATAAGAGTTAATTAAAATGAATATTAGTAACATCCTAAGTGAAAGAGTTAGTGCAGCAATGACAGTTGCAGGTTTACCTGAAGGCACAAATCCTGCGATAAGTTTATCTAACCGAGCAAATTTTGGTGATTACCAAGCCAATGGTGTTATGGGTGCAGCTAAAAAATTAAAAACCAATCCTCGTGAATTAGCAACCAAAGTGGTTGAAGCACTCGACTTAACGGGTATTGCTGAAAAAATTGAATTAGCAGGCCCAGGGTTTATTAATATTCATTTAGACAAAAACTGGTTAGCAACGCAGTTAAACACAGTATCGAACGATAAAAATTTAGGTGTAAACCAGTCAGAAAAACCGCAAAACGTTGTGGTTGATTATTCTGCTCCAAATCTCGCTAAAGAAATGCACGTAGGTCATTTACGTTCCACCATTATTGGTGACGCTGTAGTGCGTGCGCTTGAGTTTCGTGGTGAACATGTTATTCGTCAAAACCACATGGGTGATTGGGGCACGCAGTTTGGTATGCTACTCGCTCATTTAAGCGATAAATTAGCGTCAGATGAAGTTGCTGAAACTGCTCTTTCTGATTTAGAAAATTTCTATCGTGAAGCAAAAATTCGTTTTGATAACGAAGACGGCTTTGCTGATCGCGCCCGTGATTATGTCGTAAAACTGCAAAGTGGCGACGCACATTGCGCAACACTATGGCAGCAGTTTATTGATATCTCAATTAGCCACAGTGAAGACATTTATAAAAAACTTAATGTCACGTTAGCGCGTAAAGACATTATGGGTGAAAGTGCTTACAACGATGATTTATCAAATGTTATCGATGAATTAATGGCACAAAAAATAGCCGTTGAAGATCAAGGCGCTAAAGTTGTTTTTATTAACGAAATGGCTAATAAAGACGGCGACCCTTCGGTATTTATTGTGCAAAAATCGGGTGGCGGTTACTTATATGCAACGACCGATTTATCAGCATGTCGCTACCGTGTTGGTGAGTTAAAAGCCGACCGAATTATTATTTTTACTGACGCTCGCCAAGCGTTACATTTTAAGCAAGTTGAAATCGTTGCCCGCAAAGCAGGTTTCTTACCCGAGCATGTAGGTTATGACCATTGTCCATTTGGCATGATGATGGGAGACGATGGTAAACCATTTAAAACCCGTACTGGTGGCACCATTAAATTGGCTGAGTTACTCGATGAAGCCGTTATTAGAGCAAAAGTGGTTATCGCTGAAAAAAATCCAGATTATAGTGAAGACCATTTAACTGAAATTGCTGAAAAAGTGGGTATTGGCGCGGTTAAGTTTGCTGATCTATCAAAAAACCGTACCAGCGATTATATTTTCAACTGGAAAACCATGCTCAGTTTTGAAGGCGCTACAGCACCCTACTTACAATATGCTTATTCGCGTATTAAAAGTATTTTCACTAAGGCTGATTTCTCAGCAAACGATGACTTACCAGCCATTGTTATTATTGAGCCACAAGAAAAAGCGCTAGCACTTAAATTATTGCAGTTAGAAAACGTTATAGATTCTGTCATTAGCGAATGTACACCAAACCTTTTGTGTAATTACTTGTATGAACTTGCGAGTCTTTATATGAGCTTTTACGAAGCTTGCCCAATATTGAAAGATGACATTGCTGATGACGTTAAACAATCAAGGCTAGCCCTAAGCTACATTATTGCAAATACCCTAAAGCAAGGATTAGATATTTTAGGTATCGACGTTATGGAACGCATGTAACATCTCTACGGGACAATATGCTGTAAATGAAAATATTACTCATTGATAACACTGAGAACCAGCTGCTCGAGCTTAAACAAGATCTTATTAAGTCTCGAGCTAAGTTTGCCCATGTAAATGGCTTAAACGCTGCAATTTCAGCTCTTTCAAAGCACAAGTTTACGGTTGTAATATGTGCTGCCATTGTTGACAAAAATGATGGCAACACGATTTTTGAAATGATCGCCAAAAAATTCCCAACCATTGTTCGAATTTTAATTAGCGATAATGAACAACACACGCAACATAATGCGCATTACTCTTTTGCTCAGCCTATAGAATGTAAAACTATTGTTAGCACCATCGCTAATTTGGCGAATAATAATAAAGCCATCACTCAAGATATTATTGTAAAAACCGTTGCTAATATAAAAACACTACCTAGCCCGCCCAAAGTTTATATGCAGCTAAATGCTATCTTAAAAGAAAGTAATACAGACTCACAAAAAATTGCTCAAATTATACAACAAGACCCTGCACTAACAGCCAAAGTGCTTCAGTTCTCTAATAATACTTTTGCGACCGGCTCAAAGCCGATGATGAATATTGCAGATGCCATCACCAAAATGGGCATTGACACTCTATGCTGTATTGTAATGACTGCTGAACTATTCTCTTATGCGCCAAAAATTAAAGGATTTTCAATACAAGATGAGCAATTGCATTGCTTAGCCACAGCAAAACTTGCAGCTTCAATGGTCAAGCCAGAATTAAAACAAGACACTATGATTGCGGGCTTATTACACGACATTGGTAAAGTTGTATTATTTGAAATTAATGAAAAATCCACCGATTTATTCATTTTACACCGAGTGAACGGTGACAATAATATCGATTTAGAAAATAAAGTTTTTGCGAGTGATCACTGTCATGTCGGTGGTTATTTATTACATATGTGGGGTTTTTCCTATCACATAATAGAAGCCATTATTTTACATCACCGACCTGAAAAGCTATTACAAAAGTCTTTCGGCGTAGCGCAAGCGGTTTACCTTGCCAATGTGCTTGTTCATCAGCAAATACCGAACACTGAATTTATTAAACATTATAAATTAACCAAGGTTATTGATGTACTTACCCAACGGGCGAATAAATTAATTCAACCTGATTTTTAGTAGTTTAAACAAGGTATTAATAAATACCACGGGAGTTAAGATGACACATACCTTGAGCTTTACCGACAGCCATTGTCATCTTGACTTTGATAACTTTAATGCCAACTTACCCAGTTTACTTAACCAATGTCATCAAGCACAAATTCACAATATCGTTATACCCAGTATTGGTCCTAAAAATTGGCAAAAAGTACTTACTCTGGCTAAAACACAGAGTAACGAAAAATTATCACTGCATGCTTGTTTAGGTATTCACCCATGGTTTCTGAATGATTTAACCGAACATAGTTTGAGTGATTTAACCCACTTAGTGAAAAATAATATCGAAGATATAGTGGCTATTGGCGAGGCAGGAATTGACGGTGTCATTGATAAAGAACAAAATAATTTAGCATTACAAATTCAAGTTTTTGAGCACCAAATTGATTTAGCAAAATCGTTCAGCTTACCTATCATTGTTCATCATCGCAGAACACATCAAGATATAACCCGCATACTGAGAGAGAAAAAAACACCTCAAGGTGGAATTATCCACGCATTTTCAGGCAGTTATCAGCAAGCATGCCAGTACATAGATCTAGGTTTTAAATTAGGCATAGGGGGGACTATTACTTACCCAAGAGCTGAGAAAACCATTAAAGCAGTTAAGCGCTTACCGATAACAAGCTTGGTATTAGAAACCGATGCGCCTTCAATGCCATTATATGGTTTTCAAGGCGAAGATAATTCACCGTTGCAGCTTACTAATGTTTTTCAAGCACTTAATAAAATACGCCATGAATCAACTGAAGATCTTGCCCATGCACTGCAAGAAAATATCACTACTATTCTACCTAAGCTGAGTTAAGCTATTAGCAGGATTATTTAGTTGGCGGTCGGTAACCTTGTCGGCTAAAACGATTTAAACCACGCGTTAAGAGAAAGCCAATAACACCCGCCACTATCATCAATATGCGCATTATATCGAATTGAGAACGGCTATTATTGGCCAAGTCATCAACCAGCATTGACCGATGAAGCGATAACCTTATATACCCGTGTAATTTGTCACTGCGAAGTTCCTGTACAAAAGGAAATACATTATCTGTTTTATTTATTTGCCTGATGCTAATACCAAATAAATCATTAATAGACTCTGCTTGTTCTGAATTTGCCATTACTTGGCCAGTAATACTGTAAATATGAACGCTTTTAACTAAAGGTTGCTGCACTAAAGAGTCGGCATATTGTTGTAAATTGTTAGGGTTTTGCGCTAAATAAGGCATTGCACTTGTTGCCGCTTGTGCCAAGTAAAGCTTACCCACTTTATTGGCATGCGCTTGAATGTGCATTTGTTGACTGTCACGACTGCTAACCCAAAAATCCATCAAAAGTACAATCAACAAAATCGCTATAGCTAATTGCAATATTTTATTATAAATCGACGATAATTTAGGGTATAAAGGCTGTTCTATTTGCTTCATCAAACGAATTGCTTCCTACATTTTTATAAATACAGTATAGAACTAAATTTAAACATTTTATACTAGGATAATCGTTTAAAAGCGTGTTTTTCAAATAAGGTATTTCCGTGACAATTCAACATAAAATTATTCCTTTACACGATATACAACAGTTAAATTTAGCACAATGGTTACCTGCTGACTCAATCACCAACGAAATAGCAATTCAGTTTGATAAAGCCCAACAAACTTTTGCTTTAAACGATACAGCGCAGGCAGCTGCAGATACTAATTTATCAGACGCCATCGAACTGGTTGTTTTTGCAGATATTAAAATAGCCACTTTAGTCAATTTACTAAACGAATGTGAAATAAGCTTAGTTGGTTTGCATGCGGTTAATCAACGAAATAACGCAACAAGTTATCGATTTAGTGTCAAGGTCATTGATATAAAACAAGCACGAAATCGCTTATCTAGCTTCAATACAACTGAAAAAATTGAATCAGCACTTTTAGTAAACGCTCCTACACTAGCAACACCAGGTTTGTTGGTAATGGATATGGATTCAACCACGATAAAAATTGAATGTATTGATGAAATAGCAGCATTAGCCGGTGTTGGTGAAGAAGTAGCAGCCGTTACTGAACTCGCTATGCAAGGTGAGTTAGATTTTAGCCAAAGTTTGCATCAACGTGTTGCTAAACTTCAACATTCATCTGAAGACATATTGGCGCAAGTTGCGCATAACATTCCGCTAATGGAAGGTTTAGAAACGTTAGTTACTGCTTTAAAAAAACATCAATGGCGTGTCGCTATTGCTTCAGGTGGTTTTACCTATTTTGCAGACCATTTAAAAAACATGTTATCACTTGATGCTGCGGTTGCTAACGTGTTGGAAATACAGAATAACAAGCTAACCGGAAAGGTTTTAGGTGCAGTGATTGACGCACAAGCTAAAGCAGATTGTTTACTACAGCTGAAAAACGACTTTGCTATTGCGCCATCCCAAACCGTTGCCATGGGCGATGGTGCAAACGATTTAGTTATGATGGCAGCGGCCCATTTAGGTGTTGCCTTTCATGCCAAACCTTTAGTACTGGCGCAAGCAGATGCATGTATCACTAAGTCTGGCTTAGATTGTTTATTGCATTGGCTTAAATAATAAAATGGAGGTAGCTACTTGCTGTAACTGCCTCCAAATTTTACTATCTCACAACACTATTCCTTCAAACTTTATTCCTTCAAGCTTTAATCCGACAAATTATAATCTTTAAGTCATTTAATCCCTCAACTACATGACTGAAGAACTAAAAAGTTAGCCACTCAAGTGTTAATTAACCGCCAAACTGAAAACGAAAGCCAGCATTAACGGTAAAACCATCGTTTCTTGACCAAATATCAGTTGTCCATCTACCACTAGGTGCTTGCTCAGGTAAAAGCAAAGGATCTTGCTTAGTTTGTCTAACATTTAACAAGTTTTCAGCATTAACAAAAAAGCTAACTTGCCCTACGGTTATTTGGCCTAACAAACCTAAATGCCAATAAGAGTCGCTTCGCTCTCGATACGGATTGTTCTCAAGGTGCTGTGTACCAGTATAGTAAGCTTCGAATCCGAGTAAATGGCTACCGTGCTCTTCCCACATAACCACAAGACCTGCAGAATGCTGAGGCGTTAATGCTAAAGGTACGCGATTGGAACTAGAAGCACTTTCTTTTGTGGCGTCAGTATATAAATAGCTACCGGTAAACTTAATATCTCGCCAGCGATAGCGCAGTAATAATTCAGCGCCGTTTATTTCACTTTCTCCGATGGCATTGACGATTCGAACTTGTTTACCTGAAGATTGAACAATCGCGCCGATAACGTTTAATTCAGTAACATTATCTATAGTTGAAGAAAATAACGTCAAGCTAGTTTCTACGTTGTTCAACACATAGCTAATATCTATCGAAGCGGTAGACGCTCGCTCTTCTTCAAGGTTTTCTAGCGGCTCAAGGCGAGATAAACCCGTTTCATCTAGGTCTTCAATAAATGGGCTAGGCGCGAAAAAACCCTGTCCATATGCGCCTCTGAACGTCCAGTTATCTGGGTTATATAACACTGAAATACGTGGGCTAACTTGCGTGCCATATTCACTGTGCCAGTCAGTACGTGCGCTAAGCGACATTGAAACAACATCACTTGCTTCATAGTCAAGTTGTGAAAATAATCCAGGCGCTTGATAAGAATAATCAAATTCAGGGAAAGTGTCAGAGGCGAACTTTTCAGATTGAAGCGCTAAGCCAACTAGCCACGCCGTTTTATCAGAATACCCTGACAAGCTAGTTTCTATTAAGTAACTTTCGTGGCTATCGTCTTCTAGAACAGCACCAAATTGATGTTCATGATCTTGATTCGTTGCTGAGCCACGCCAATTTAAATTTAAAACGTCACCTAATGGTTGATCATAGATAAAGCCAATATCAGTTCTCAAGGTATTTTGTGTTAACGGGAACTGATTACCATCGCTAACCGTAGCGTCACCTAAAGTTCCCCCAGTTCTCTGCTCTTTCATTGCCCCCAATGTAAGGTATAAGTTTGCCCCGCTGTCGTCTTGCCAATAAAACCGAGGGCGAACACTCCCCCTTTCATAACCAGCTAGATCGATCCAGCCATCGTCATCTAAATCTTGTTCTTCTTGATGATGAACTCCAGCAGTTACCGATGCGCTTAAGTTGTTCGTCAAAGGTGATGCAAAGTACGAGGTAATATCTTGACCGTTTTTTGAGGTAGCATTCACCAATACTTCACCTTCATACTCACTCGAAGGCGTTCGGGAGATCAGGTTTATTACCCCTCCAAGTGCCGAGCCACCATAAAGTGAAGAAGCAGAGCCTTTAATTATTTCAACATTTGCAAGGTCTGTTGGCGGAATTTGTAATAAGCCAATTGAAGCGGTTTGGCCGCCATATAAAGGTAAACCATCACTTAAGAGTTGCGTGTAACGACCATATAACCCTTGTAGCCTAATATTAGCACTACCTAATGCTGGCGAGGTAGTTTGTACTCTAACACCACCTGTTTCAGCCACTAACATAGAGATATTACCTGGGCGCATAAGTGCTTTTTCTTGTATTTCTTCACCGTTAATAATCTCGGTACGTGTTGCCGACTCGGTAACTATGCGACCTAAACGAGAAGCGCTAACTTGAATACGCTCAACCTGCTCCTCTTTATGCTCATGATGTGCTTGCTTTTCATCGTGTTCATTTTTATGTTCATCGTTATTTTCATTGGCGTAGGTAAACGCTGGTATTAACAGTATTGCTAATGGCGTTATTAATGACTTTTTAAACATTTTTACCTCTGGCATTGCTTGGTAGTTAATCAGCACAATAATGTGAATTAACTTAAAGATTTATAAGTTGTATATAGTTTTTTTGGGGTTTAGGTATTTACGAGATAAAAATAGGAGGGCGATAGAGCAAAGTAGAAAAAGTTTTGGGTTGTTCTAATCGTTGCAGGCCAGCAACTTCATTTAAAGTAGTCGCCTTAATTGCCTCGACTTCAGTACCAACATTCATGAATGACGAGCATGCATTAGCAACACAGGTACAATCGAGATCACAACATTTAATACCACAGCAGTCTTCTGAGCTACCAGTAGCACTGGTCACTGACTCGTTATACTTTACTTGCTCAATTAAGTTGCTAGAAAAAGAGCTCTCTAATGTTTCGCAAGACATAGCGCTATTAAAAGCGATTGCTTGCCCGATAAAGGCAATAAGCATAACCGCTATAACTAAGACTCTTGAAGCTGCTTTGAACATAAAAAACTCTAAATGCAATCGAAGTTACATTATAAGAGTTTTTTCTTGATATGTGAATATTGCTAGATAAGTTTATACTTGTTGTCTTTAAAATTTTAACTATATATTGTATGAAAAATAGTTACTTATGTTTACTTGTAAAGCCGTAATTGCATGGTAGCAGTCGAAAGTCACTAACTTTACGCTATTGTTATTTATTGGTTAAGCTAATGAAGCTAAAAAATAATTTATTAAATGTAATTAACATTATAGCGCTTTATCTTTAGCTGACAGAGTTATTTAAGTTATTCAAATGCTAAATGCCATTACTTTATTTTTAACGCATTAAACGATAACGAAGCACCACTTCTTGGGTAATATCAAAAACCTGCGCAATACCTGTAACGCTCCAAATTTCTTGCTCTATTTGTTTACCACGATGAATCGCATAACCACTAATGTAGCTTAACTCAGGGTGAAGGTGGCTCATATCTGGCTCGGCAGCACGTGATAGTTTTATCATCACACAAAAAAACTGTCCCTTTTTCAATGCTTGATGAATAAATGCCTGCTTTAATGCTTCAGTAGTTAACTCGCTAGAAAGCTTTATTTTTACTGCCTTTTCTACGGCATCGATACTCGGGTCAATCGCGATATAAAGAACTTTTACACTGGCTGTATCGCTGTGTTGCATCTTCTTAAATTTAGCGGTAACACTAGACATAAAGTCTGCATGACCAAGTATTGGGTATAAGTTGTAATAAGACTTTCGGTCACTTAGTTGCGCCATTTCAGCCATTAACTTGCCGCTTGCATCGCCACTTGCTATAACGTCTGACTTATATCGACTACCACTTGTTTGTAACACTAGCGCAGGAATATTCGAACTGGCACTGTAGATATTTCTTAATGCCTTAGCTAAACCTGGACTGGCCATAGCATATTCATCTGAAGTTAACTTATCACGGTTCTTATCAATTAACGCTTTAAAGAATTTTCGCCCAATGTGCTGATGTTTCTCGACAAAAACCCGCAAATTAACAATGGTTTTAGCACGATTAACCCGCATAACTTCATAAGGTAAGCTGGTCAAATCAAAGGTTGAGGTTATTTTTTGCATTTTAGGCAGCGCTAAAGAAACAATATCACCCACAATTAAATGAGTACTTTTATCTAATTCAATCTTCAAACCAGAAGTTGAAAAATCGATTGATTCGCCCTGAAAAACATCACCTTCTATGGTGATATTCGCGGGAGTTTTATAGGTAAACCTTAACTCTTGTCGCTTATTTCTATAATTAATACCAACTTCATCAACACTAAAAGGTTTACTTAAACGTTTATGGCCAAATCTTTTTAATTTTACAGTGTTAATTCCTTCATAAGATAGCGACTGATAAGCCTTCGTGCTATCAGCATGCGTAACATCGCTTAACACCACGATATAAGGCGTTTTATCTATTAATGCTCTAATATCTTCAGATACTGGGGCATTTAAATATTCGTTTTGCTTAGTAATACTATTAGCCAAAGTAAAGTGCGATTCTGCTCGTTCAGGCTCTACATCCAATAAACTTAATTGAGTCACCAAAAAGTGCTCTTTAGAAGCGGCAAAACCTAAAAATTGCTGCATAAACTCTGGGTCTTCACTTAGCTGGATTTCATCTGCAGTATAAAAGTACAATTTACCTTGGCTGCGGTGAATAAAACTAAAGACCAATAACGATTTCTTTGTCGTAGCTAGTTTTTTAAGCCTAACGATACGTTCAGCAGAAAGTAAGCAATAAAGCGTTGAGTAGCGTTTTTCGTCTTGCCAATATTGATACAAATCTTGATTGTTATTACAAGTTAACGCATATTTTGGCGTTAGCATATTTGTATTTTTTTCTATAAAAATTGGCAGTTCATTCGACTTTGGTAAAACAAACTGTTCAAAACTTCGTGTTTGTAAGGCGCGAATCGTATTATCTAAATTAATTTTGTATCGACGCTTATTCGTCCGAATAAAGTTAATTAAATATTTCGTGAGATTTTCTGTCTCTAACGAGTCATTAGTGATTCTTTTTGCGCCAACCAACTGCATGTTATCTAAAAGAGTTAAGTTTTTAACTTCGTAGATAATGTCGCTATCATCGGTTAGTTGATACTGTTCTTCTAAGCCAGTAAAGCGCAGCGTTATTTGTTGCCCTACTTCGATAGTAGTTAAATCGTTAAGCTTGAACTTGCAACCATGCACACTGATATCAGACGTTAAGCATTCAAATACTCGCTGTTTATCAACAGAAACCTTGATCGGAATAACAAAGTTCATCCGCTCTTCGGCTCGATCATAGTATGCACCAAAACGGTGAAACTGTGCTGGAAATTGAGATTTTTCAAATATTTTATTGGTGTCTACAGACTGGCTTTTAGGTGCTTTGGTTTTTTCTTTTTGATAAATAACTCGAAAGTTATTTTCTGTATTCATCACTTCTTCGTATACTCCAACGGTATACGCGCCGTAACGAGAAAATGCTTCTGTAAAAACCGAACTGGCGACGTTATCTAAAAAGTGAATTCTATCTTCATGCTCAAATGTTTTACATTCGCCATCAACATATCCTCTTAAATCAATTAAGCGGCTACATGGAGCAGCTAGGCGCTTTAATTCCATTTTTAATAAAAAACGTTCAGTTTTAGGGGTATCTTTTGTGACAGCATTAAACCTAGCTTCAAAGTCACTATTTAAGACTTGGCCACTAAATTCATTAATAATATTTTGAAATTTTGAAAAATCTTTATTCATTTACGCTTCAATATCTTTACAATAAAGAAAAATACTTATCAAACATTGTTCTAGTATATGTGGCTTGTTATAAGTTAACACCACACACTATGCACAATATTGAAAAGTAACCCGTTTATATTTAGCTGTTTTAACAGTTTAAAGCAATAACCATACCTGTTAAATTATTATAGAGACAGAAAAACAATAAATATTAGTTTAACACCAAAAAATACAACAAAATCCTTTAAATCATTAATCATAGAGTTAAAAAATAAAGATAATACCGACCTAAATAAGGGCATTATTGATTTATTAACTCAATTGTCATAATTTTGACTAATGTTAGTGAGTTAGCAAGTAATTTAAGAAATAGGCAGCCAAATGGCAAAGTTAGCAAAAATAGAATTCGTTTGTACCGATTGTGGAATGAACTACCCACGTTGGCAAGGCCAGTGCCGCTGTGGTGCTTGGAATACACTAGCTGAAATGAAAATATCTCCTAACCAGAGTAAAAGTGCTACTAAAAGTCGCACATCATCTGGCGGTTACGCTGGTGGCACGGGTGGTGGCAGTAAAAAAATAAACGACGTAGAAACCACGGAAGCTGAAAAACAATTAACCGGTATCGGTGAGCTCGACCGCGTATTATGCGGCGGCGTTACCACTGGCTCAGTCAACATTATTTCAGGCGACCCGGGCGCAGGTAAAACCACCCTACTGTCCGATTTAGTTGCTCGCATGTCACAATTGATGCCCTCTCTTTACTGTACCGCGGAAGAGTCCTTGTCGCAGTTTAAAAACAGGGTGCAACGCTTAAAGCTTGATTATAATCCTGACGAATTGTATTTATTGTCTGAAACCAGTGTTGAAGCGATTATTGAAGAACTAGAGCAAAAGAAAATCAAGTTTGCGGTTATTGACTCTATTCAAGCTGTAGTGACCGACAATGCCAATGGCAGCCCAGGCTCCCCTTCACAAGTAAAAAGTGCAGCACAGGCGTTAACGCAATACTGTAAACAAAATAACGTCACCATGTTTTTAATCGCCCACGTCAATAAAAACAACGAAATTGCAGGCCCACAAACTTTAGTACACATTGTTGATGCACTATTGCACATTGACACCAACGACGGCCAAATACGTACTTTAAGAGCGAATAAAAACCGTTTTGGTGATATTGACACCGTAGGCATTTTTAAAATGTGTGAACGCGGTATGCTCAGCGTTGACAACCCCAGTGAAATATTCTTATCCGGTTCGAGTACTGAGTCTCCAGGCTCAGCTATTACTTGTATCCGCAAAGGGAACAGAAACTTATTACTAGAGATTCAATGTTTAACCACAGAAACCGAAGCAGAATTTCCACAGCGTGTTTGTGTTGGCCTGAATATGAATCGCATAAAAATGCTTACCGGTATTTTACGTAAGCACACCAAAACCAAAATTTATCATGATACTTTTTTCAACATTATTGGCGGCTTAAAAATAGACGAGTCAGAAACTTGTATCGATCTTGCTCTGGTTACGGCTCTGCTTAGTAGCTTGAATGAATTTGTTATTCCACGTACCACGTGCATTATGGGTGAGTTAAGTTTAAATGGTGATGTGCGCCCGATAGACAGTGGTGTGCCGCGCGTAAAAGAAGCTGCACAACATGGTTTCACCGAAATATTTATTCCGTTTAGAAATTATCATAAATCAATGGAAGGTTTAGGAGCTAAAATTACTGCGGTAAAAACTATTCATGAATTAATTGAACTGATTAAATAATAAAAAAGTGACATAACCGATTAAGTTATGTCACTTTTATGTTTATATCGCAGAGCTTTATTGCACCAAACTATCTACATCATACGTTATGAAATATGACTTACGATGGCTCGTAATCTAAATTAGCCGACAGCCAACGTTCAGCTTGAGGCATGGTCATTTCTTTACGGGCGGCGTAACTTTCTACTTGGTCTTGTGCTAACTTGGCAACCGCGAAGTATTTAGACTCTGGATGAGCAAAATACCAGCCACTTACCGCAGCGCCCGGCCACATGGCAAAGCTTGAGGTTAATTCCATACCAATATTTTCATCAACCTTAAGTAACTCCCACAACAAGCCCTTTTCTGTGTGTTCTGGACAAGCAGGATAGCCCGGTGCAGGTCTAATACCTTGGTATTTTTCACGAATTAGGTCATCATTTGCTAAATTTTCTTCTGGTGCATAGCCCCAATAATCTTTACGAATTTGTTCGTGTAAATACTCAGCACTTGCCTCTGCAAGTCTGTCTGCAACCGCTTTAATTAAAATGCTGTTGTAGTCATCGTGATCTGCATCGAAAGCTTTTACTAACGCTTCAACACCAAAACCTGCAGAAACCGCGAAAGCGCCAATGTAGTCGTCAACACCTGAGGCTTTATCAGCAACATAATCGGCTAAACAACGATTATATTGGCCGCTAGGCTTTTTACTTTGTTGACGTAATTGATGCAATTTCATTAATGGTTCGGTGCGTGAGTCATCGGTATAAAGCTGTAAATCATCTTGCTCACGATTCGCTGGAAATAAACCAAAAACCGCTTTTGCAGTTAATTTTTTATTGTTGATCACATCATCCAACATAGCGTTGGCATCATTAAATAACTTAGTGGCTTCTTCGCCTACCACTTCATGCTTAAGAATTAACGGGTATTTACCCGATAACTGCCAAGTCATAAAAAACGGCGTCCAATCGATATAATGTCTAACAATATTTAGGTCGATATTATCAAGTACAGTTACGCCTAGTTTATTAGGCACTTTTGGTGTGTAGTTATCAAAACTAATAGGCACAGCATTAGCACGCGCGTCTTTTAAAGAGATTAAACTCGAGCGAGGGCCTTTTTTATAATGACGCTCACGCACTTTAACGTATTCAGCATTTTGGCGTTCAACAAAGGCGTCTCTATTTTCATCAGAAAGTAACGTACTTACCACAGAAACTGAACGTGAAGCATTAGGAACATACACAACAGGATGCTGATATTGCGGCTCAATTTTTACCGCTGTATGCGCTTTAGAGGTAGTCGCGCCGCCAATCAATAATGGTAGGTTGAAGTCTAGTCGCTTCATTTCTTTAGCAACATGTACCATTTCATCTAATGACGGAGTAATTAATCCTGACAAACCAATAATATCGACTTTTTCTTCGCGAGCTACGCGTAAAATATCGTCACATGACACCATAACGCCTAAGTCGATAATTTCGTAGTTATTACACTGCAACACTACGCCAACAATATTTTTCCCAATGTCATGCACATCGCCTTTTACCGTTGCTAATAATATTTTACCGTTAGATTTAATCTCGGTTTTTTCCGCTTCGATAAAAGGGTTTAAATGCGCTACTGCTTGCTTCATTACTCGCGCTGACTTTACCACTTGTGGTAAAAACATTTCGCCAGCACCAAATAAGTCACCAACAACATTCATGCCGTCCATTAACGGCCCTTCAATAACATCTAAAGGTCGTTTAGCGACTAATCTAGCGGCTTCAGTATCTTCAATAATAAACTCGTTAATACCTTTAACCAGTGAATATTCTAAGCGCTTATTAACTTCTAATTCTCGCCATGTTAAATCCGCTTTACTACTTTGACTGCCGGCTTGACCACGATATTCTTGTGCGATATCGAGTAGTCGCTCAGTAGCGCCATCATCTGAGTTTTGAATGACATCTTCAACCGCTAAACGCAGGTTATCAGGAATGTCTGAATAAATAGCTAACTGACCTGCGTTAACTATACCCATATCCATACCATTTTTGATCGCATGGTAGAGAAACACCGCATGAATCGCTTCACGCACCGGATTATTACCACGGAATGAAAACGACACATTAGACACACCACCAGAAATCATAGCGTGTGGTAAGTTTTGCTTAATATCACCTACTGCTTCAATGAAATCGCGCGCATAGTTGTTATGTTCTTCAATACCGGTGGCAACGGCAAAAATATTAGGATCGAAAATTATATCTTCGGCTGGAAAACCAATTTCATGCACCAGAATTTGATAGGCGCGCTTACAAATTTCATACTTACGCTCGCGAGTGTCGGCTTGGCCTTTTTCATCAAACGCCATAATAATAACCGCAGCGCCGTAGCGACGTAACAATTCAGCTTGTTCGCGAAAGTTGTCTTCGCCCTCTTTTAAACTAATAGAGTTAACAACACCTTTACCTTGAATACATTTTAAGCCCGCTTCTAAAATATCCCATTTAGAAGAATCGAGCATAATTGGCACCTTAGCAATATCTGGCTCACCGGCAATTAAGTTTAAAAATCGCACCATTGCCGCTTGCGAGTCCAACATGCCTTCATCCATGTTGATATCAATAATTTGCGCACCGTTTTCAACTTGCTGCAAAGCCACCGCAATAGCTTGATCGTAGTTTTCATCGGTTATAAGGCGTTTAAAAACAGCTGAACCTGTAACATTAGTACGCTCACCTACGTTAACAAATAAGCTATCTTCTTTGATGGTAAGCGCTTCTAGACCTGATAAGCGACAAGCAATTTCTTTCGGCTTTATTTCTCGCGGAGCAATATTAGCAACCGCATCTGCCATACCTTTAATATGATCTGGCGTGGTACCACAACAGCCACCAATAATATTTAAAAAGCCTGATGTTCCCCACTCTTCAATATGCTTGTCCATTTCTTCAACGCTAAAATCATAGCCACCAAAAGCATTCGGTAAACCAGCATTGGGGTGAGCAGATACAGCTACGTCTGAAATACGGCTTAACTCTGCAACATATTGGCGTAATTCAACTGGGCCTAACGCACAGTTTAAACCCACTGAAATAGGCTTAGCATGGCGTAACGAGTTGTAAAATGCCTCAGTTGTTTGGCCTGATAACGTACGCCCTGAAGCATCGGTAATTGTGCCGGAAATCATCACAGGAAAACGTTCACCACGGCTTTCAAAAACCGTTTCAACGGCGAATATAGCCGCTTTAGCATTCAAGGTATCGAATATCGTTTCAATTAAAATAATGTCACTGCCGCCATCAAGCAAGGCGTTAGTAGATTCAATATAGGCATCTTTTAACTGATCAAAAGTTACATTACGATACGCAGGATCGTTTACATCAGGAGATATTGAACAGGTGCGGTTTGTTGGCCCTAAAACACCGGCAACAAAACGTGGTTTACCCGGGTTTTTCGCGGTAAATTCATCTGCAACTTCACGCGCTATTTGTGCCGCGGCTAAGTTAATAGCGGCACTGTAATCTTCCATGTCGTAATCTGCCATGGCGATAGTGGTGGCATTAAAAGTATTGGTTTCAAGAATATCTGCGCCAGCGACTAAATATTCACGGTGAATCGCTTTAATAACGTCTGGCTGCGTCAGCACCAACATGTCGTTGTTACCTTTAACATCGCTATGCCAGTCGGCAAACTGTTCGCCGCGATAGTCTTGCTCTTCAAACTTATACGCTTGGATCATGGTGCCCATAGCGCCATCTAAAATTAAAATACGCTGGTCTAACTGAGCTTGTAAAAGGCCATAAGAAGCAGATTGCACTACTGGGGTTTTTGATTGAGAGTTTGATTGCTTAGACACGAGATTTCCCTGGGTGAATGGCTTTAATATGGTTCGCATCTAATTGATACGGCGTAATTTGGTAAACGTAATAATTTAGCCAGTTTGTGTACAGTAAACTGCCATGGCTGCGCCACATGTTTGCCGCCTCTTTTTCTGGGTCATCATCGGTAAAATAATTGTCAGGTATTGAAACCTTGCCCCCGGCCGCAATATCTCGAAAATACTCTTCACTCAATGTACTTGCATCATATTCTGGGTGACCGGTTAAATAGACTTGCTGCTTATTTTTACTCGCGGCTAAATACACCCCTGCAACGTCAGATTCTGCTAATATTTCAATATCTTCAAGAGACTGATAATCAGATTTGTCAATGAAACCATAACGTGAGTGCGGTACACTAAATGTCTCATCGAAACCGCGGGTTAGTTGCTCATCTGGCTTTAAACAGTGGTGGCGATATACGCCAGATAGTTTTTGCTTTCGCAAATGTCGCTTTAAACCATAATGATGATAAAGCGCAGCATGGGCGGCCCAACAAGAAAACATGGTTGAAGTAACATTTTGCTCTGCCCAGTCAAACACCTCACAAATTTTATCCCAAAAAGTAACTTGTTGATAATCTAATAACGCTAGCGGCGCACCTGTAATAAGTAAACCATCGTATTGTTTGTGTTTAATATCATCGAATAAACGGTAAAAATTATCTAAATGCGCTTGTGGCGTATTTTTAGATTCGTTTGCATGAATTCGAACGAACTCGACATTTATTTGCAGTGGTGTATTCGCCAGCATGCGCAAGATTTGCACTTCAGTTTCAATTTTATTTGGCATTAGGTTAAGAATCGCCACTTCCATAGGACGAATTTCTTGATCAGCTGCACGACGTTCAGACATAACGAAAATATTTTCTTTGTCTAAAATCGTTAAAGCAGGTAATTCATTGGGGATTTTTATGGGCATAGCACTAACCTAATGTCGGAAAATCGATATATCTGTGTTAATACCAAGTTGACTTATTCAGCCTCTACTTTTCATTTTAACCAATAAAGTGTGCAGGTAATGAATCAACTTAGTGTCAGTATAAAATAACGCTGATAAACAGCCTTTTTATTTACTATTTTTATCTCAGTGTAATGTGACTTGGATTTCTAGCTATGTCAACCTCTAAACGTATAGACGTCTAAAAATAGATATAACTTATTAATCTACTACTTTCACGTTTGATCTAGTTAACTTGCTTAAAAGGATTTGAAAACAGCGTGAAGAGCAGAGGTAAGGTCACTAAAAGCGTAGACTTTCCGTACAAAACGAATATTTTATTGATCAGTTATACAAAAAGAAATGACCACAAAAGTGATGATTAGTCTTTAATTGGCATTAAAAATACGGGTACTTAAGTGTTTTAGCGCTGAGCAGGCGCTACAAATAAAATAGCATGTAGGAGCTTGGTACTAAGAAAAGTAGCAAGCCCCTACATTTATTATAGAAAATGTTTATTTTAGAAAAATTTATTGATGAAAAAGTTTGTTGAGAAAAACGTTAAGCATTGCGTAGCCAACCATTTTCTACTGCCAAATCTATTTGTTCAGTAACATATATCCATAGTTTAGGTGCTAAACCATCTAATAAATTATTTCGCGCGATGACTTCAGATTTACTCACATTATGTTTCACCCAGCTACCCCCATTATTTTTCATATTTTGTAATAAAGGTAAAACTCGGTCCATTGCTTTAGCAAATTTAGCATCGTTGGTTTTTGCTTCTTCAAACTCCAACCAAAGATTTAACGTTTCTTGATATTGTTGCTCAGGCAATAAACCAAAGATACGTTTTGCAGCGGCTAACTCTTTTGCTTCCTGTGCATCAAGCTCTGATTGTTTTGCAAATGCAAACGTGTCGCCTGCATCAATTTCAACGATGTCATGAATAAGTAGCATAATGGTAACTCGCGCTACATCTACCGGCTCTGATGCATAACCATTTAGTGTTTGCGCCATCAAGGCTATGTGCCAACTGTGCTCAGCACTATTCTCACGTCTGTTGTCATCTGATTTCACTGTCACTTGTCGGTACACAGCTTTAAGACGGTCTAACTCTAATATAAAATTTAATTGTTGCTCTAAATCTTGCATTATTACTCCTTATGAAAAGCTTTTACGGTGTTTATAACCACGTAAATGATATGGGGACGGTTAGGTCTAACAACAACCTTTTAACCTATTGAGTTTACTTTAAAATAGTTAAATATTCTTAGACTCCATCTGAAGTATAAAAGTCGCTATATATTTATTTAATTATCTGCCTTGCGCTATTGAAAAATAAATTAATGTCCTAATATCTAGGTTATTCTCAGCAATTAAACTTTTCGGTATGTGGCGTTTTATAACAATATTTTTTATGTTATTTTTGCTAGCTCAAAATGCTAGTGCATTATCGATCTCAAAATACTCACAAGAGCCAACTCCACAGCATGTCAACACGGCTCAAAATGAACAACAGGTTAGTGTCGATTTAGACAGCCATCAGCCACAACATTTATTTAACTTACCTAGAATTAATACTTTTAGTCCTGCTACTTTTTCAATTGAGGCACAAACAGCGCCAATTTATGTCTTAGTGATTGAGTTTTTTAAAACTGAGAGTAGTGCTAGAGAGTTTAAAAATTTAGCGCCACCCCCAAACTTAATTAACTGGTTTGAACAATTAAATCATCACGCAAAATCATCACGTATTTCCGGCTGGAAAGACGGTAATTTTTTATACAGCGCAAAAACCACCTACCACAGCTAATTCATTTAACTTCAGCAAAGCAATAACGATTAGTTTTATTGCCTGCACAAAAATCGACTATTTTACTTTTAAATAACTGATGCTAAGCCATCGGGCACTTATTGAATGCATTCTGCGATATAGCTGAGTTTTTAATACAGTGTTACACCAGTTGATTAATTATTTGCTCACTTTTGATGCTTAAAGTAAAAAAGTAGATCACTTAATTACTCAAATTGGGATTAATCGAGATTTCAAAATGAACACACGCAACAAGTCCAGCATAAAAAATATTAGCTGGCGAAATATGGTTATTTTTATCACGCTAATATTTATGATTATTAATGCTTTACCAAATTTATACCCTGACAAAACAAATATTCAGTTAATCAGTAATAACAGCAATATTGAACAAACGACACCTGAGCAATTAAACACACTGTTGCTTAACAATAACTTGGCATCAGAAAAAATAATAACGAATGCAACGGGCACAATAATTACGCTAGAAAATAAGTCAGACGAACAAGCCGCTAAAGAATTATTAAATACAGCATTTGCCGGTAAATATGTCATCAGTAGTACAGTATCAAACGAGGGTCCATCTTGGTTTAAGGCCATGAATATGGAGCCTATAAAACTAGGGTTAGATCTCAGTGGCGGGGTTTTATTTGTACTAGATGTTGATACCGAGAGAGCTTTATTTGAACACATGAAAGGGCTTGGCACAGATCTAAAAACCCAAAGTATAGAAAAACGTATACGAGGCGTTAATGTAGCTCAAGTTAATAATTATTCTCTTGAAGTTAGCTTCCCTTCTGCCATGAAAAGTAAGCTTGAATTACTGCTAAGTGATATAACTAAACATTCACCTGAGTTAAGCACTAAAAACATAAGTAATACGCATATATCGCTACTTTACTCGCCTCAAGAGCAAGTCAACTTTAGACAAGCTACCATGAAGCAAACTCTAAAAACTATGCGTGGGCGCATTGAAGAATTAGGGATCACTGAAGCAATAACTCAACAACAAGGGAAAAATAGAATACGTATAGAACTACCCGGTGTGCATAACCCAGAAGAGGCTAAACGTATTATTGGTGCTACCGCGACACTGGACTTTTATCAACTCGCTGATGATTCAAATACGGCTGGCATGATACAAATGACAGATAGCAGCGGTCGTAAATTCAACTTAAATAGTAAAGTAGTGTTTTCAGGCAGTAGTATTAAAAATGCCCGTGCCGGACAAGATGAAATGGGTATGCCCTCGGTAAACCTGACTTTGGATAGCGTGGGCGGTAAAAAAATGTCGACCTTTTCAAAAGACAACATTGGTAAACCTATGGTGACTTTATTCTCTGAGTTTCACCGTAACAGTGATAATGAAATAGTTAAAAAGAGTAAAATCATTAATGTTGCGAATATCTCACAACATTTAGGCGCGCAGTTTAGTATTACCCATATGTCGAGCCCACAAGCAGCACAAGAATTGTCGCTATTATTACGTGCTGGCTCTTTAAATGCTCCTGTTACTATCGTAATGCAGCGCAATATTGAAGCAACACTTGGCGCTGACAATATTGATAATGGCATTAAAGCGTTGAGTATTGGTATTGCATTTACATTATTGTTTATGGCGGTTTGGTACCGCACTTTAGGGCTTATTGCTAACGTTGCTTTAGCGCTAAATTTAGTCAGTTTATTAGGACTCATGTCTTTATTACCTGGCGCTGTTTTAACCTTACCAGGTATTGCAGGCTTAGTTTTAACGGTTGGTATGGCGGTTGATGCCAATGTACTTATTTTTGAGCGAATTAAAGAAGAGTTAAGACGAGGACGTAAAGCGTTGTCAGCCATTGAAGTTGGCTATAAAAGTGCCTTTGCGACTATTTTAGATGCCAACATTACCACCATGATCACCGGCATTATTTTATACACCATAGGTTACGGACCGGTTAAAGGTTTTGCTATTATTTTATGTCTTGGAATACTTACCAGTATGTTTACTGGCGTATTTGTCGCAAAAACATTAACCAATATGGTCATTCGAGATAATAAAAATAAATTACTGGGGATTACATTAGACGATAACGTAAACGCTAAGTCCTTATCTGAGCCAACTTCAAAAGTAGCCACTAAAACCAAAGCGAAATCCCTTATCAATTCAGGAGCTAACTCATGAATAACACAAACATAAAATCAACATCGCGTATTAGTAAATTTCGTTTTGCTAGTTTCTATTTTGCGGCAGCCCTTATTGCTATCTCATTATTAGGGTTATTTACAAAAGGCTTAAACCTTGGCTTAGATTTTACAGGAGGATACTTAACTGAATTTTCAACAGAGCAATCGTTTGAGCAAGCAAACATGCAGCAGTTGCTGGGCAATTATCTATCACAAGACTTTCAATTATCATCAGCTGACAACGGCACACATTGGAGTGTTCGACAATCTGACAGCAACAGTGGTCAACAAAATAGCACTTGGTTAACTGAGTTTACTCAGCAAAGCGGCTTATCTATAACACCACAAGATGCAATGTATATTGGCAGCCAAGTCGGCGATGAACTTATCAACCAAGGGGGCTTAGCCTTACTCACGGCGGCAATAGTAATTTTAGTGTACTTGTCGCTAAGATTTGAATGGCGACTGGCTGCTGGCTCGGTAGTTGCTCTTGTACATGATGTGATAGTGGTACTAGGTATATTCGCTTGGTTTAATATCTCCTTTGATTTAACCATTTTAGCGAGTTTATTAGCCATTATTGGCTACTCACTAAATGACTCCATAATCGTTGGGGATAAAGTCAGAGAAATCATGATAAGAAACAAGGATAGTGATATTGATAGCACAATTAACCATGCAATTAAATCAACCTTGGTGCGAACTTTAATCACCTCAGGTACCACGCTTGCTACGGTTCTAGCGATAGGCTTGTTTGCTGGAGAGTCTTTACAGGGGTTTGCTATTGCATTATTTAGCGGTATTTTAGTCGGTACGTATTCATCAATTGCTATATCGGCAACCATTCCGCAATTGTTAGGTTTAAGCCCTGACCATTACCATAAACAAGCGCAAGAAATTTGTACCTTGCCTTAATGTAGTATGCACAGAGGTTACTCGTTATACCATTCATGAATAACGAGTAATGCCAAAATGTTAAACACCAAGAGTTAAGACCTAAGAATTAAGGCCTAAGAGTTAAGACCTAAAGGATTTAATTGCTTCACTACAATAAAGCTGTCACCCATTAGGTCTTAAGTTTGAGTATGTCGTTTTACAATGTAAAAATTTTAAATCTACGATGACAGTAAAATAAATAACAAATAACAGCTAAAGTTAACCCTGAGCTGAAGTATTAATCTTAATTAAAAAAACTCGCTAACCAATCAAAGGTTAGTACGGTGGTAAATATTTTCAGCCAGATTAAACCAATAAATAGGAGTATTAGTAATGCTTTGGTTTTTTTGCTTTTTATACTCTTCCAATACCGCCACTTTGCTTTAATCTCTTCTTTAACTTCATCTTTTTCTGTTTTCATTTTAGATTATCTCTCAGTGAAATATAGCGTAGCTTTACTTTATTGGATTTGATTGCTTACAGCAGGCTTTTCTACCTAAAATCAGTATTATGAAAAACAACCAATAATAACTTGCTGCACCTCCACTATAGCCTTCTCGATGCTCTACTTTAGCAATTTTTTCTTCTTTCACTCGTGTTTTAAATGTCGAAAGTTCAGCATCTAAATTAATCGTCATATCTGAAACAGCCAAGCTAAATCCTTCGAGTGATTTTTGAATTAACGTGTCATCAACCCCTATTGCGGTAGTTCTTTTTTCAAGCTTATTTATACCTGGGGCTCTAAATAACATTTTTTTACTTTTAATATCAAAAACAGCGGTATCAACAAAGGTTTGAACCGAATTTTCATTACCCGGAATTATATACATTCCGACAATTGTCCAATATAAAAGCGCTGCGTTGTTTTCAAGTGATTGAGTGACTTGGTCATATGATACCAACGCCATAACATCGACATCATAAAGTCGGCCTACTTGTTCTAAAGTTGTAAAACCTTCTCCGCCATTAAGGTAAGTGCTTGGTATTATTTCAATACGATCAATATAATCATATTTGAGAAATGATTTTTTCACTTTTTCAAGTAGCTCTATTTGATCTTTATTATGAATACCATCTCTTTGCCAGTTTTTAGAAGGCACAAAAGCTAAACCCACTTTTACGGGCAGTGTTAACACTGGAATTTCTGGTTGATGTTCAGCTCGACTTGCATGGTTAGGGTAGAGAAAGTCCATCAAGCTACTTGATTGTGTTTTCTTCCCTGTGTTGTTGCTCATCAGAGAACTACATGACGCTAAGAATAAAGCGCTTAGCAGTATGATAAAAATTCTAGTTTTCATCGACATCCCTTTTTATTGTTATGAATAAAATATTGTAATGAATAAAATTGAACTGATTTAATGATGATTTATCCTAACACGCCAAGTAAATTAAAAAACTCAACGCATTAACAGATAGGAGTAGCGCTTTTAATCGGCAGCTTAGATCAAGATAAAGTAAGCAGATATTAATGTTAAAAAGGATAGATATCGGCATTACAATATCTATCCTTATGCGTTACATAATTAGAAAAGCCAACCGGTAGGATCAGGGTGTGCTGTTTTTGCATCTAGTGATTTCATCCCTTTTACACATCGTACAATAAGCCAAATAACCCAAAATAAAAGTACCAGCCAGCCGACAAGTATTATAGATAGAATTGAGCCTAGAATAATATACAAAGCACCTATCCAGAATGTTCTAATTTGAAATTGATAATGTGATTTAAGCCACTCTGGTGCATCAGATTTATTGATATAAGCCATGACTACACCAATAATGCCTGTGATACCAAAAAAGATCCCAACCATATACAGTATATAAACTATTTTAGCTGTGCCCTCGGTTGATGGTCCTTCGTTTATCACTACTTCACTCATCTATTTTTCTCCTTTTTTAAGATGAAATTTTTATCTTTTTATTTTATTTTATTTTAGCTTAGTGATACCAATTAACGCAGCAATAACACCACCAACCATACCACCCCAAGCTTCAATGGGTGTATCTCCGCTAACGACTCGGGTAACTTGAGAAGTTGCAGAATCATAAATGTTATAGCCCCATAATGCTAAAGCTACACCGACAATAATAAGTACTATACCAATAATTTTATTATTCATTTTCACTCCTAAATTGTATAAAGTTATAGTTAAGCCAACTTGTGTTATAAAAATATAACCTGACGACAATACTTTAAATTTTTAACAACACTAAAACACCATTGGTGTATTGTTATTAAAATAAATATACAGCGCTTACATAATAACTTCAATGACTTAGTTTTTTCCAAATATTCACTACACGCTAAATTTAGCTAAGTACTTTTTTTATTAAAAAAACCTTTAAGCATTTGAGTTTATGTTATTTTAAAGGTTTAAATAACAGACATTATCGACAAGCTATTTTTTTAATCGTTATGTTAGAAGGTTGCTAAGGATTACTATGGATTTAATGCAAGGTTTACTCATTATTACCTCAATTCACTTGTTGGCCGCGGCATCTCCTGGACCAGACTTTGTATTGGTGTCACAACAAACACTCTCTAATGGTAAGCAATCTGGCTTTATGGTGAGTATTGGTATCGCCTTAGGCTTATCGGTTCATATTATTTATTCTGCCTTAGGTTTAGCGGCGGTTATTGCTAATTCAGCAACAGCATTATGGCTAATAAAACTTATTGGCGGGTGTTATTTAATTTATTTAGGTATACAAGGCTTAAGAGCAAAACCTTTGGGTAAGACAGAAGATGCTAAGCTAAAGCAAGCAATTGCAAAGCATTCAAATGTTAAGGCTATTGTTAAAGGTTTTTTATGTAATGCGTTAAATCCAAAAGCGCCCATCTATTTTGTTGCATTGTTCACCGTGGTGTTATCGCCAGATTTACCACTATTACATTTGGTTATTTACGGTGTTTGGATGATGATATTACAACTACTGTGGTTTTCTGCTGTCGTAGTTTTACTTTCTAGACCCAGTGTAAATGAAAAATTTCAGCGATTAGGTCATTGGATCGATCGCGTGCTTGGCGGCGCTATGATATTAATAGGCTTAAAAGTGCTAACCAGTAAAATAAATTAGGTAATGAGAATGTCTGATACAACCGCAAAACAATACACTGACTTTAAATCGTTTTATCCTTTTTACTTAAGCCAGCATCAAAATATTATTTGTAGAAGGTTACACTTTATCGGCTCCAGCTTAATTATACTGATGCTTAGTTATATTTTATTAAGCTCTGCTTGGGTATTACTCTGGACTTTACCCTTATTGGGTTATGGATTTGCCTGGCTTGGACACTTCTTTTTTGAGAAAAATAGACCCGCGACATTTACCTACCCTATTTATAGCCTGCTAGGTGACTGGGTTATGTATAAAGATATGTTACTCGGTAAACTAAAATTTTAGCACTGCGCTGGACATACTCCAAAATAACTCAGCGTTTAATGATTGAACCTTAACTGATGAGAATATCCCTTTGAGTACTTATATTTCATTATTACGCGGCATTAATGTTGCGGGTCAAAAAATCATAAAAATGGCGGACTTGCGTGCGCTTTATCAAAAATTATCGTTTGAAAACGTACAGAGCTATATCCAAAGTGGAAACTTAATCTTTAACTATAAAGGCGATGGCATAAATGAATGCTCGCAACTGGCTAAAAGTATAAGCCAGCTTATTGCTAAGCAATATCATTTTGAGGTGCCGGTTATTGTTTTAACACCCGATGATTTGCAAAGTGCACGCTTAAACTTACCTTTTAAAGATATCGACCCTATTTCAGATGGCAGTAAAGTGCTGTTATGTTTTTTATCCGAGATCCCAACCAAGTCGATAACAGTATTATCGCCTTACATTAAAGCAAGTGAACAAATGGATCTTATTGGCAAGGTACTTTATTTACATTGTGAAGAAGGGTATGGCCGCTCAAAATTGACTCTGAGTAATATTGAAAAGCATTTAAATGTTCAGGCGACATCGCGAAATTTAAAAACTGTTGATAAGCTTATTACACTCACTAAAGATAATATCAACTAAGGTTTTATTGATAACAAGTTCACCGCAATAAAAGCCAGTGCCTAGTGAACTAAAACGTCTTCAGTTTTATAAGTATTTTCTCAAAAAATTATCGCTAAAATGAAAAAGATAAATATCCCCAGCTTTCAAACTGTCATTTAAAATAGCTTATTTTTCAATACGTCTTTAGATACAGTGTTCCAGTATCGATAAGTTAACTTAAATATTTACCATAATACTTGGTCTATTTCGTTGAGTAATTTTTGAGTGTAATTATTAATACTCGCCGTATCATTATGATTAATCGCTATTTCTAAATTGATGGCATATTCAGATAAATTGGCAAAACCAAACATTTGCGCAGCACCAGCAATACGATGCGCTAATTTCGAAAGCTTATCGTTGTCATGATTGTTTATATGTAAAACTAAGTCTTGCTGTTCTAACACCAGGTTAGATTTAAATTCTGTTACTAAATCTGACATATCAACACTGTTAAAGCTTTCATCGGCTTTTTCCTGCGTGATACTACCGCCGTAATATTTGGCAATGGTGGGAATAAAGATATTTCGCTCAATCGGTTTAGATAAATGACCATTAAAGCCCAACGATAAATAATGCGCTATTTCATGCGACATAGCATTGGCCGTTAATGCGATAATAGGCGTTTGAAAGCCCTTTTGCCGTAAAATTTTAAACGCTTCAATACCGTCCATTTCAGGCATTTGAATATCCATTAACACCAACAATGGTTGATGCTGTTTAAATAACGTGATGGCTTCATAACCATTACGTGCGGTAATAACGTCTAAGCCTATCGAAGTAAGTAAGCGAGCAATAAGTCGGCGATTGTCGTTATGATCTTCAGCGAGTAAAATTGTACCTTTTAATTGTTGTTCGTTTATCGCTTTAGTTGTTTCATCAGATGATACTTTTATTTCATTACAATGTTCAGACATTGTTGCTTGGCAAGGTAGACTAAAAGCGAAAACACTGCCTTGGTTTAGTTCACTCTCGACTTCAATTTTCCCTCCCATAATTTTAGCTAACTGGTCTGATAAACATAAACCTAATCCGGTACCACCAAAACGTCGATTAATACTACTATCACCTTGGGTGAAGCTTTCAAATAAGTTTTGCAATTGTGAGCTACTCATACCAATACCACTGTCGGTGATTTTAAATATTAAGTGTGTTTCACTTTGGCTAATATTTAACTCTACATGTCCTTGTTGCGTAAATTTAATCGCATTGGCACATAAGTTGATCAAAATTTGTTTAACACGAAAGCCATCAATATCGATTAAAAATGGTTTAGGTAAGCAATGTACTATGTCAAATGTTAAGCCTTTAGATTTCGCCTGCAAACAAAACATATTGGCGAGTTCTTGTAATATGTTGTGTAAGTTTTGACTTTGTATTTCTAACTCAATTTTATTCGCTTCAATTTTACTTAAATCGAGAATATTATTCGTAAGCTCTAATAGATGTAAACTATTGCCAAGAATTATTTCAACCTCTTTATTTATATAAAACTCTTCAACATCACCATTAATAATAGCTTCAGCTTGGCCAATAACCGTGGTTAACGGCGTTCTGATTTCATGACTCATATTTGCTAAAAACTGGCTTTTAATATTATTAGCATTTTGTAACTCTTTCATTAAGTACTCAAGCTCAGTGGTGCGTTGTTTTACCTTTATTTCGAGTGCATTTTTCGAGCGACGTTCAATGATGCGATGGGTAATTAAAAAACCTATTAATAGCGTAGCAATAATGGCAATTATAATGATGGTACGTGCTTGTGATGAGCGCTCAGTTTCAAGCTCTTGTAAACGCTTTTGTTGCTTAAGTTGTTTAACTTCCTGCTTTAACTGTTTGGAGTTAAACAAGGCTAATTTAGAGTTAAGTTCGCTATTCGATAATTCAAATTGTGCTTTTAAAAAGTCATACTGGCTAGTAATTGCTTTATAGTTTTGATGTTGCGCAGCATATATTAACGCTTGTAATGAAAGGTTATATTGTATCTGGTCTCTGTTTTTTCGTTTTACTGCAATGGTATTTGACTGCTCTACAAGATCCATTGCTAATTGATAATTTCCTTGATAAAAATTTGCTCTAGCTAGGCTGTATAAAGCCCCTGCATAAGCGTTATCATGGCCTTGCTCAATACTTAGGCGAATACTTTCCTTTGCATAGGCTGTTGCTTTGTCAATATTTTGCAGATCGTTTTGAAGTTCGGCTAAGTTATGTAAGGCCGACGCCACATAGAAATCATCTTTATTTTCACGAGCAGAATTAAGCGACAAAAGCATATAATGTTCGGCCTTTTTATAGTCTCCTTGATACTTGTACGAGGTACCAATATGACCATACGCCATACCAAGGCCGCGAAAATCAGCAATTTTAGCGCGCCTTTCAATAACGTCGTGATACATGGCTATAGCAATATCATAACGTTTTAGCTCTAAATGAAAGCCCGCAATATTAAATTTAATGTCAATTTTATCTATGTCACTACCAAACTCTTGATATATTTTTTCCGCTTTTTGGTAGCTGAGTAACGCTTTTTCAAATTCACTGGTTATTGCGTGTACTAAGGCAATATTGTTGTGTAAATTGGCTTGAGCAATTGGCTCATCAATTGTCAGGTAATAATTCAGTGCCTGCTGATAAGCGTGAAGGGCCAGTTCATTGTTGCCATTGTAATAGGAATAAACACCTACTCTTTTAAAGGCGTCTGCTTCAATTTGATTAAAGTGAAATTTATTAGCTAATGCTTGCTCTTTTTGAGCGACAACAATCGCATTTTCAAGTTGACCTAGTTGATGAAGGACTTTACTTTTACTTGCTAATACCGTCAGTTTTTGAAGTATTGGCAACGAGGCATCTTCGCTCAAGACAGTTATTAATTTCAAAGCTTCATTTTGATCAGCCATGTCCTCAATTTCTGTTAGTTGCTGAGTGAATTTTTCTTCTATCTGAGGGAGTGAGTTTTGCTTCTGACTGTGAGCGGTAAAACTGATGAGAAAGTTTACAAATAAAAACAATGAAGTAGCTAATACCCTGCTATTGGAAACCGTCATCTATGACACCTTTAAATACTTTATTTTTATTATCAAATGAATTACATGTAAGTTATAGCATTTTACGATTCTACTAACAACGCTGTATACAAATTGGCCTTAGCCAATTTAGCGCTGGCGTTAAACCGCCCAAAGCCTATTTATTAGTCTCCTTTGAATTAAGGGTTAATCCAAATGTAAATCTGTTACCTGCAACTTTGTTTACAGTTTTGATCAGCTTGGGGAAGCACTAAGTGGTGAGTATTTTACTGAGAGAGGATAGAGTAATCTAGAGACTATTTTAGCTGGCTAATGTCGAATCAATAGCTGACTTATTTACTTTGCATTTACCACAAAACTTGGTCTATTTCGTTGAGTAACTTTTGGGTGTATTCATTCACATCGATACTGTGGTTATTTTTGATCGCCGTTTCTAACTTGATGGCATATTGAGATAAATCAGCAAAACCAAACATTTGCGCAGCGCCAGCAATACGATGTGATAAATTCGAAAGTTTTTCATAATCTTTATTGTTAGTATGTAGCACTAAATCTTGCTGCTCTAACACTAAGTTAGATTTAAACTCTTTGACTAAATCGGACATATCAACATTTTGAAAACTCTCATTCGCTTTTTCTTGTGTGATACTGCCATCGTAATATTTGGCAATGGTAGGGATAAATATATTTCGCTCAATAGGCTTAGATAAATGACCATTAAAGCCCAACGATAAATAATGCGCTATTTCATGCGACATGGCATTGGCCGTTAATGCAATAATAGGGGTTTGAAAACCTTTTTGCCGTAAAATTTTAAACGCTTCAATACCGTCCATTTCAGGCATTTGAATATCCATTAATACCAATGCTGGCTGATGTTGTTTGAATAACGCAATGGTTTCGTAGCCGTTACGAGCTGTGATCACATTTAAACCAATTGAGCTCAATAATCTAGCAATAAGTCGGCGATTATCATTATGATCATCAGCAAGTAAAATTGTGCCTTTTAATTGCTGAGGCAACTCTTGATGACTACAATCAATGTTCACCTGTGTGTCAATTATCGATATCTTGTTTTCAATAAGCTGTTTATTAAAGTGGGCTTTACAAGGCAAACTAAAGGCAAAAACACTGCCTTGATTTAACTCACTTTCTACTTCAATTTTCCCGCCCATAATTTTCGCTAATTGATCTGATAAACATAACCCTAGCCCTGTACCGCCAAAGCGCCGATTTATGCTGCTATCTCCTTGGGTAAAGCTTTCAAACAAGTGCTGTAATTGTGAACTACTCATACCGATGCCGCTATCGGTAATCTTAAACATTAAGTGTGTTTCACTTTGACTAATATTCAACTCTATATGCCCTTTGGGCGTAAACTTAATGGCATTCGCACATAGATTGATCAAAATTTGTTTAACACGAAAACCATCAATATCGATTAAAAATGGTTCAGGCAAACGATGCACAATGTCAAACGTTAAACCTTTAGAATTTGCTTGTAAACAAAACATATTAGCGAGTTCTTGCAAAATGTCGTGCAAGTTTTGACTTTGTATTTCAAGCTCAATTTTATTAGCTTCTATTTTACTCAAGTCTAAAATATTATTGGTAAGCTCTAATAAATGTAAGCTATTACCGAGAATTATTTTAACCTCTTTACTGATATAGGCTTCTTCTACATCGCCACTAATAATAGCTTCAGCTTGACCAATAACCGTAGTTAAAGGTGTTCTTATTTCGTGACTCATATTCGCTAAAAACTGACTTTTAATATTATTAGCGTTTTGCAATTCTTGCATTAAGTATTCGAGTTCTGTCGTTCTTTGTTTAACTTTGGTTTCAAGTGCATTTTTCGAACGGTTTTCTATTTCTCGTCTAGCAATTAAAAAGGCGATAACGAAGCTTGCGACAACAACAATGATAATAATAATTCTTGATTGTAAAGAACCCTCTACCTCAAGTTTCTGTAAAAGTTTTTGTTGCTTTAATTGCTCAACTTGTTGCTTTAATTGCTCAGAATCAAAAAGCGCTAATTGCGTGTTCAGTTGATTGTTTGCCAACTCAAGCTGTGTTTGTAAAAAAGTTCGGTGACTAGCAACGGCTTCAAAGTTTTTATGTTGTGCTGCATAAATCAGTGCTTGTAAAGATAAGTTAAATTTTAGTTGCTCTTTATAATCAATTTTGTTGATAACCTTAGTAGATTCTTCGACGTTTTGTAATGCTAAGTCATACTTACCTTGATAAAAGTAGGCGAGAGCCAAACTGTATTTAGCGCCAACATAAGCATTGGTATGACCTTGAGCAATACTAAGACGAATACTTTCCTCTGCAAAAACTATAGCTTTATCAATATTATGAAGGTAATTGTTGAGTTCAGCTAAATTATGCAATGTGGATGCCGCATTATAATCATCTTTATTTTTTCTATGTAAACTCAGTGCTAATGTCATGTAGTGCTCGGCTTTTTGGTAGTCACCAGCATTTTTATAAGACGAGCCTAAATCACTGTAAGCTTTCGCTACTCCGATTTTATCTGAGGTTTTTAATAATTTTTCAATAATGTCATGATACATAGATATCGACGTATCGAATCTTTTTAAGCGTAAATGTAAATTTGCGATATTCGTTAAGACATCAATATTATCTTTTTCGCTGCCATACTGCTGATAAATGGGCTGAATTTTTTGATATATCGCTAACTCTCGCACAGGTTGAGAAGCTCGGCCATAAACTAGCGCGATATTATTGTATAAGTTTGCTTGAGCAATAGGTTCATCAAGGGTGAGATAATAGTTAAGTGCTTGTTGATAAGAGTGTAATGCCAATCGATTTTTGCCATTATAATAAGCATAAACCCCTACCCTTTTATAAGCATCTGCTTCTAATCGATTTAACTCAAATTCATGAGCAAGTTCTTGCTCTTGCTGTGCTACTTTAATCGCGTTTTCAAGCTGACCTAGTTTATGCAAGGTACGACTTTTACTGGCTAAAGCAGAAAGCTTTTCTAATGTAGAAAGTGACTCATCTTCGCAAAGTGTAATGATGAGCTTTAACGCTTTATTTTGATCATCCATGGCTTCAATTACAGACAATTGTTGTCCAAAATTTTTACCAAAATATTGAAATGAATTTTTATTGTAGCTGTGAGCCGAAATATTAATAAATAAACTGGAGAGTAAAATGAGTAATTTGAATAACACCGTTCGGTGAGATATCGCCATCCATAACACCTTTAAACGTGTCTTTTTGATATTATCAACTGAAGTGTTTTTTTTGCTCATTTGGCTATAATCTATTATTTTCAATTGATATTTTTTTATGTTACTTAGTTATAGCATTTTAATATTGCACTAACAACGCTAAGTTCTAATGGTTTATTGATTGGCTTGTAGATTGGTTTAAGGCCACAAACTGTAACAAAATGTAGCTTTAGTTTTATACATAAATAGTTACGATAGTTTTGTTAAAAACTTAGCTAATTTTACCACAAAAAGTTTATAATTCACCATCTAAGCTATCCAAACCTAACTGAATTAAATTACCTCAATGTATCAAAATACTAAAGCTGCTTTTACTAAGTTAAGAAACAATAAATTTTTCGAATTAAGTGTTATATGTGTGATTATAATTTCTGCACTTGAAATTGGCGCAAAAACCTTCCCGCTTTCGAATACCGCTATTTCCGTCACCTCAGTACTAGACACGTTTATCACGCTTTTTTTCTTATTTGAAATATCTTTACGGTTTCTAACAGAAGAAAACAAACGACACTTTTTCAAGTCGGCATGGAATGTGTTCGACACCTTAGTTGTCGTTATAAGCCTTATACCCATTAACGACTCTGAAATGGCCTTACTTGCACGATTGGTGCGAGTGTTTCGGGTATTGCGAATGGTGTCGGTGGTTCCAGAGCTTCGAATATTGATAAACTCTTTGATAAAAGCCATGCCACAATTGGGCTATGTTTTATTGCTGATGTTTATTATTTTTTATATATACGCCGCAATTGGCAGTTTCCTATTCAATACTATAAACCCCAAGTTGTGGAGTGACATCGCTATTTCAATGCTCACGCTGTTTCGAGTAATGACCTTCGAAGATTGGACCGATATTCAATATGAAACGATGGAAGTTTATCCTTATAGCTGGATTTACTACATGACTTTTATCTTTTTTACCGCATTTGCCTTTTTGAATATGGTGATTGGTATTGTGGTAAATGTGATGGAAGAAGAACGCTCGCGCGAAAAAAATAAAACAGAGCCAACATTGAGTGAATTACAACAAGAAATTCTTGAACTTAAAAACCTTGTTTTACAATTAAATGACAAAAATAAATAAGTTTATACCGACTTACCAACATGGTCAGTAAGTGCTTGTAGTAAAAGTACTTACTGCAACCTTATTAGCCAACACCTTGGTAATTTATTGGCTTTAAGGTATGAGGTATGAGGTAATAGTATTTTCATCATACCGACGTATCTAAGTCATTAAATGAAAATTACTTAAAATTTATCGAGTAGCTTGTGATACATCATGCCCATGGCAAGTAATGGCGATCGCAAATGTTTACCACCAGGAAAGGTAAAGTGTTTCACTTTTTCGAAATGTTTGATTAATGAAGACTCACCACTTATGGCTTCCGCCAGTATTTTTCCTGCTACATGAGTAATGTTTACGCCATGCCCTGAATACGCCTGCGCATAATAAATATTATGATCTAAACGGCCAATTTGTGGCAGGCGATTAGCGCCAATTCCTATCATGCCACCCCATTGAAAATCGATATTAACGTCTGCTAACTCAGGAAAAACTGATAACATTTTTGGGGTCAATGTCGCGGCAATATTTTTCGGATCTCGTGCTGAATAATTACAAAGACCACCAAACAATAAGCGTTTATCGGCTGATAATCTAAAGTAGTCTAGTTCTATTTTTTGGTCGCAAACTGCGTGATTATTAGGTAAAAGTGATTTATATACTGACTCACTTAATGGTTCGGTCGCTATGATATAACTCCCTGCAGGTAATATTTTATGCGCTATTTTAGGGGCAAGTTCACCTAAATAAGCATTACCAGCAAGAATTAATTGTTTAGCTCTTACCTCTCCGTTAGTTGTTTTTATAACGATGGTTTCGCCGGGCGTGTATTTTTCTACTTTAGTACCTTCAAATATTTTTACCCCAAGATCACTTGCTGCCTTAGCTTCTCCACGACAAAGGTTCAATGGGTGTAAATGACCACTTCCCATATCAATTAAGCCACCGACGTATGCGTCAGAGCCTATAACCTGCTTTTTAAGTGCCGTTTTATCTAGTAATTTAATTTCATGTGAATATTCATATTGTCTTAGATGCTCAACTTCTTTTTCAAGCATTTTCATATGTTTATCACGCGTTGCGAGGTCGCAATAACCCATGGTTAAATCACAATCTATCTGGTACTTATTGATTCTATCAATCACAATTTGATTAGCATCGAAGCCTAACTGTGTAATAGCATCAATACCTTTTTGACCTATGGTTTTTCTAAAGCCCTCAATATCATGACCAATACCACGAATAATTTGTCCACCGTTGCGACCCGAAGCGCCCCAGCCAACTTTATACGCCTCTAATAAAACAACGTTATAACCACGTTCAGCTAACTCTATCGCACTTGAAATACCACTAAAGCCGCCACCAACAATGCACACATCAGCCTCAATACTTTCATGGAGCATAGGATAGCTTTGTTGATATTTTAATGTTGAAAAGTAATAAGAATCAGCATGATTAGATGTATGAACTTTAGTCATTGTTTTATTCTTTTAATAATAAATGAATGTTACAAAACTAGTGCTCATAAATAAGAACACCCCGTAAAATATAACAAACAGACTAACTCAATTAATGACTTAAGCCAAGCGATCGTTATATAATTCAAAAAATTGAGCTAACATAATAGTTTTACCCCTAGAGGAAATTAAATGGATGTAGGCAAAAAACTTAAGTCTATTAGATTAATAAGAAATATATCGCAACGTGAGCTTGCAAAAAGAGCAGGTGTTACCAATAGTACAATTTCAATGATTGAAAAAAATAGCGTAAGCCCATCTATTAGCTCGCTTCAAAAAGTGTTAAACGGCATACCTATTTCGTTAGTTGAGTTCTTTACAGAAGAAAGTAACGAAGCAGAAATTCAACAAGTAGTTTATACCTCTGATGAATTAATCGATATTGGCTCAGGCGATGTGCATATGCATTTAGTCGGTAAATCTTTTCCTAACAGGCAAATGACTTTTCTAGTAGAAAGCTATCCTGAAAATGCTGATACCGGTACTGAAATGCTGCAAAACGACGCGGAAGAAGCCGGTTATATTTTAGAAGGCAAAATTGAGCTTACCGTTGGCACCGATGTATTTATTTTAAATGCTAACGACAGTTATTATTTCGATAATAATAAACCCCATAGATTTAGAAATATCTTTTCTGGCGTATGTAAAATTGTTAGCGCAACCACCCCGGCTAATTTTTAATTATGTTAATAAAGTTGAAATATCCTTAACCCCCATTAATTAAGGTATTTAATTTTTCATGGCTTACTTAATCCCTTTCGTCATTTTATCTAACCTTAATTCCCTTCTTCCTGCTTAGCATTTTCAATTGTCTCTAGATAATTTAAAGGTCATGCGGTGTATTGAATCTAGTTGCAGATAGATAATTCAAGAACAATGGCACATCAAGCCACATAACAGAATTAATTGTTATCGCGACTTTATTTTTGACTTTTTCAAGACGCATCAAATATATTAAGGTGAAAATAAAGTAACAGGTAAATAGCTTGATGCGATTTAACATCGTTAGACCAAGTTTAGCTAAGCAACCCGGTGCCTCATATCCGTCATATGTACCTCTTAATAAATAACAAAACGCTTTAGCAACATGAAATATCACTAAGGCGTTTTTTGAGAGAATTAACCTGATGCTAGCGCTATAGCTTGATCACTCTTCTTCTTTGCGGCTTCTTGAAACTGTAAAATAAAACTATAAAGTACAGGTAAAACCAGTAAATTTAGTATCAATACAGTTAACATACCGCCAAGCATAGGCGCAGCAATTCGGTGAGTTACATCAGAGCCAGTTGAAGAGCTAAGCATTATAGGAATTAACCCTGCCATCGTAGAAATTGCCGTCATAGCAACAGGCCTTACTCGCTTAGAGGTTGCAGACAATACGGCATCTTTAATTTCAATCACTGATAAAGGTTCACTCGCATCTGCACGACGCTTAGCGATCTCAGTATCAATAAAGCTTAACACCAGTACACCAATTTCTGCTGCCATACCCGCTAAAGCAATAAAACCAACAGCGACACCAACCGACATATTATAATTGTTGAGATATACCAACCAAATTCCCCCCACTAAGGCAAATGGCATCGACATCATCACCACCAGAGGTTCAATGACATTACGAAAATTTAAATACAAGAGTAAAAATATGATGAACAAAGTAGCGGGTGCAACAATACTTAAACGTTGCGCTGCACGCTCCATATATTCAAACTGTCCAGACCAAGTTACGGTATAGCCTGAAGGGATAATTACTTGCTTTGCCAATACTTTTTTAGCATCACGCACAAATCCGCCAATATCAGAACTTGAAATATCGACATAAATCCATGCGTTAGGACGAGCATCCTCACTTTTAATAACGGGCGCACCACGTCGATACACCACGTCGGCAACCATAGCCATAGGTATTTGAGTGCCTGTTGGTGTTGAAATAAGCACGCGTTTAAGTGACTCTAAATCATCTCTTAGCTCTCTGGGGTAACGTAAATTAACCGGATATCGCTCTAACCCCTCAACCGTTTCAGTTATATTCATGCCGCCAATGGCACTTTGAATTACATCTTGTACTGCACCTACGGTTAAACCATAACGTGCTGCTTTTTCACGGTCGACATCAAAATCTAAATAATAGCCACCAATAGTTCTGTCACCAAAAGCAGAGGTTGTTTCAGGTAAGCCTTTCATGGCTTGTTCTATATCTTGCGATATTTTCTGTAAAACAACTAAATCAGGTCCAGAGACTTTAATTCCTATGGGTGTTTTTATGCCCGTTGAGAGCATATCAATACGCGTTTTAATCGGCATGGTCCATGCGTTTGCTACGCCTGGAAAGTTTATCGCTTTATCCATTTCAGCCATAATGTTAGCCGTTGTTTTTGTGGGATCTGGCCATTCCTCTTTGGGTTTCAATCGAATAGTTGTTTCAATCATAGATAAGGGTGCTGCATCTGTAGCTGACTCAGCACGACCCACTTTACCAAAAACATGATGAACTTCAGGAAAGGTTTTTAATATTTTATCGCTTTGTTGTAAAAATTCTTTCGCTTTAGTGATAGAGATACCAGGAAATAACGTTGGCATATAGAGAATATCGCCTTCATCCAATGGCGGCATAAATTCACTACCTAGTTGTGAATAAGGATAGTAAGTCACTGCAAGCAATGAAACAGCCAAGACCATTGTGAGGCCTCGAAACTTCATCAAGAATGTTAATGTGGGCTTGTGTAATTTATGGAGTAGACGATTTACCGGATTTTTATGCTCTGGCATAATATTACCACGCAGAAAATATCCCATCATCACGGGTACTAATGTTACCGCCAGTATCGCTGATGCTGCCATTGCGTAGGTTGCCGTAAAAGCTAATGGGCTAAATAGACGACCTTCTTGGGCTTGCATAGTAAAAATAGGAAGAAAAGATACCGTTATCACCAATAGAGAGAAAAATAATGCCGGCCCGACTTCTCGGCTACTATCACCTATGACTTTCCAACGTTCATCATTAGTAAGATCCTGCCCTTTTTCTTCACGTGCTTTTGCTAAACAGGTATGGGCATTTTCTACCATAACGATAGCACCATCGACCATTGTTCCAATCGTGATAGCAATACCACCTAATGACATAATATTGGCATTTAAGCCTTGAAATCGCATAACAATAAATGCCATTAATATGCCTAAGGGCAGAGTGATGATGGCAACAAAAGCCGAGCGAGCATGCAATAAAAATAAAATTACCACTAAGCTGACAATAACAAGTTCTTGTAACAATGAGGTATTTAAACTATCAACAGCGCGTTCTATTAAGTCACCTCTGTCATATACAGGCACTATTTCCACACCTTCAGGTAGACCCGCTTTAAGCTCCTCCAGTTTGGCACGCACCGCCTGAATAGTAGCTAAGGCATTCTCACCAAAGCGCATGATGACAACACCACCCGCCACCTCACCTTCGCCATTAAGATCTATCACTCCACGTCGTAACTCCGGACCTATGTGAACATGAGCAACATCTTTTAATCTCACGGGCGTACCATCTTGGCTTACGGATACAGGAATAGCATTGAGATCGTCAATAGATTTAATATAGCCTTTACTTCGTACCATATATTCTGTTTCAGCCATCTCAATTAAGCGACCACCAACATCTTTATTTGACGCTTTAATTGCCATTTTTACTTTGTTTAACGGTATGTTGTAACGCACGAGTGCATTCGGGTCGACTTCAACTTGGTATTGCTTAACAAAACCGCCCATCGAGGCCACTTCAGCAACGCCATCAACTGTCTGCAAGGGATAGCGTAAGTACCAGTCTTGTATTGAACGTAATTGTGCTAAGTCATGTTTGCCCGTTTTATCAACTAAAGCATATTCATAAACCCAACCAACACCCGTTGCATCAGGCCCTAAAGTGGGAGTAATACCTTGTGGTAATCGACCACTCACGTAATTTAAAGACTCTAATACCCTCGATCTTGCCCAATACATGTCAGTATTATCTTCAAAAATAATATAAACAAATGACATACCAAAAAAAGAATAACCTCGCACTACTTTCGTTTTTGGCACAGCAAGCATTGAAGTAGTTAATGGATAAGTGACCTGATCTTCAACAACTTGCGGTGATTGCCCTGGGAACTTAGTAAAAACAATCACCTGCACATCAGACAAATCAGGTATCGCATCTAACGGGGTGTTCTTATAAGCAAACAAACCCACTAAAGTAATAATTAACGCCGCTAAAAGGACCATAAAACGGTCTTTTAAGGAGGCTGAAATAATGGCTTCAATCATTGTTATTGCTCCTTAACTTTCATTTCAACAGAGTTTTTCATGTCCATTGGAGGCATTTTATTATTACTAGATTTTTTGTTTTGTAGCTGTAGCATCATTTTTTCCGTGGCTTCACGTAGCTTTGATTCTGAATCAACCATAAATTGCGCAGAAGTCACGACTTCTTCCCCCTCAATCAAACCAGAGAGCACGGCAACCTTGCCATTTGACTCTATGCCTAATGTAACTATTCTTGGTTCAAATCGACCGGGTTCAGTTACCACAAAAACTTGAGAACGCTCACCCGAGCGAATTACGGCTTGTGAAGGAATTACAATGGCAGCTTCATTAACGTCTGAATGTATGGTTATCTCAGCAAACATATCTGGTCTAAGTAACTGTTCCGGATTATCAAAAATAATTCTAACTTTTGTGGTACGCGTTTTTGCTTCGGCATAAGGATAGATATAACCTAAACGACCTGAAAATATTTTTCCTGGCACACTGACTAAGGTCATTTCGACTTCATCGCCGACCTTAATCCAGGGTAACTCATATTCATATACATCGGCATAAACCCATACTTGGCTTAAATCTACCACCATATATAACTCAGTTTTAGGCGTTACATATTGCCCCTGCCTAGAACCAATGCGTGTCACAGTGCCATCTACAGGTGTATGGATGTGTAGCTGTTTTTTAATTTTTCTACTTTTTTCAAGTTCAACAATTTGATGCTCTGGCACATCAAGTAACTTTAAGCGCTCTCGGGCGCTGGCAACCATGTCTTTAGCACCTCGAGCAACATCTTCAAAAGGACTATTTTCGAGTGATTTTAGGCTGTTCAACGCCAATAAATATTCTTGCTGAGTTGATACTAATTTTGGCGAATAAATACTCACTAAAACATCTCCCTCCTTTACCGTCTCACCTGTTTTATCGACGTTTAAGTCTTCAATCCAACCTTCAACTTTTGGATGTAAACGTGCCATTTTTTGTTCATCAAAATCAACCCGACCAACAGCACGAATAGTGCGGCTCATTGACTCTTTTTTTGCAATACCGGTGCGAACCCCAATATTTTGAACTACCACGGGATCTATTTTAACCGTTCCCAATACCGCTTTTTGATCAGTTTCGACAGCATACACTGGCGTATAATCCATTCCCATGGCATCTTTTGCTGGTACAGGTGAAGTAACCGATGGATTCATAGCATTTCGATAAAATAGGGGATTTTCATTATTTTTCGGTACGGAAACGTTATCTGCTAGCGCGTTAGCAGGCCCCTCTCCTTGATCAGATAAAAAATAGCCTATTCCTAAGCCAATAACCAACATAATAATGGCGGTGAACAACGTGGATTTATTCATATATATATTCCTTGCCAATAGAGGCTTGTATCGATGCTAATGCTTGATTACTTTGAGAGACTGATTGCCAAAACTGTAGCTCATAATTAAATAAAGTTACTTGGCTGCCGACTAGGTTTAAAAAATCCACTTCACTGACTTGATAACCGACTAACATGGACTGAACGGTTTGTCTTGCTTGTGGTAAAATGCCTGTTTCAAATAAAGAACGTTGCTGTTCAGAGCGACGATAATCAGTGATATATCTAGCGATATCAGCCTTTACCTGGTTGCTTTCATCGAGATAAGCATATTTGGATTTAAACTGTTCGCTGATTCTTTGTTTTACCCGATATGACTGTTTAGTGCTGGCAAATAAGGGAATTTTAATACCGAGTTTAATAGAAAATAAATCCGCTCTATCGCCGCCCATCGGTTGTGAATTTTGGCCTATGCGATCACCATATGTAACACCAATATTAAAATCGGGATAATAGTCTCGCTCAGCTAAATCAAGCCGAGAATTAGCCGCTGATATTAATTTTTTGTGCTTTTGAAGTAATGGCCGAGACCTTATGGCTAATTGATAGAGTTGTTCTTCGGCCAATAAATGCGGTTGATTGAAACTTAATTTATTTGCCAGGGTAATAGGTGAACGTGGCGTTATATCCATTAAAATATTTAATTGAATTATCTGGGTTGCTTTTAAAGCCACTATTTGAATTTTATGGTTTATTAGCTTTGATAATTCTAATTGGGACAATAAGACATCTTGTTGTAGTCCTTTGCCTGTTGTGTATTTTGTTTTCGCCACTTCGATAAATTGCTTTAGCAATGCTTGATTTTTATCAACCGTCTCTATTGCTCTGTCTAAATAAAACAGCTGCCACCATTTATTACTGACATTCTTCGTTAATAGTAAACGCATTTCAGCAACATCATAATAAGCGGCTTTGGCTTCAAATTCAGCGATATCTTCTTTCAAGCTTAACTTACCTGGAAAAGGAAAAGCCTGTGATACGCCTATTTGCAATTGGGTCATCCCTTCTTGCGATCTGTCAAAACTGTCCGTTGGAAAATTCATAGCCCCTAGGGTTAGTATTGGATCTGGTAAAGTACCAACTTGTGAAGGTATGCTTTTCATCGCCTCATATCGGGCCTTAATTTGTGCAAGGTTAGGATTGTTTGCTAGCGCAAGCGCAATTGCATTTTGCTCAGTTAATACGTCATATTCTGAGGCAGAATGCATGTTTACTTGTTTGGCAGACAATTGTTCAGCTGATAATAAAAATAATGTTATCAGTAAGGTGTTTATCATTCGCATATTTTTCATCCTTCTTGAAATACCCTATATAAATTAATGATTCATGATTCTGTAATAGGGCACATACGCATTCCTAAATTAAAAATTACAAAATATTTTAGTGGTAAATAAAAAGCTTAAACTACTTACTTTTACTACCCGCGACGTTATATATCGGCCCCCAAACAAGGGCAATAAACCAACCATAAAAATAGCTTTCTACTATCCCTAAAAAGAAGCTTTTCCAGCTTATCCATTCAAAACCTGGTAACAGTTGTAACCATACGGGGTACATGGCTTGTTGAGGAAACAACAAGCCAAAAATGACACATAAAGTAAAACTAATGGCAAGAAATAGGCTTGTTGCATGGCCAAATGCAACCAGTGATATTTTATGTTTCATGTTCATTATCCTTTGGTGTTATTGCATGTTGCTTATCAATAAATTTTCCTGGTTCACGGTCAAACCTATCTAAACATTCTCTTGAACAAAAACGATATAAATGCCCTTTTTCGAGTTTGCCATACCCTTTATCCTCTTCAACTTCATGCCCACAAACAGGATCTATAAAACTATTTTTAGCGGATTTTTTATCATGGTGTCCATGGGTCATATGAGCTCCACATCCAAAGCGCATCATGAGATAAAATATCCCGGCAAATAATAAAAATGAAAATAGACTTTCCATTGCTGCCTCCGTAACAGTTAACTAATTTAAAAAAAGCGTGATGCCTAGCTTGCCAACATCACGCAAGCGAGAAGTTCCTATTTTTTTAACTGCACCATATCGAATTTCTTAACCGTACCTTTTACAACCGATACTTTAGCGAAGTGTTCATTCATAATTTCTTCTATTTTCACTTGCCCTTTTTCCACTTTTTGAAAAAAATCGGCACCGTCATCGTTGTCATCGTTCAGGGTAAATCGATATGTTTCCAAAATTTGCCCTACTTTTGCACCGTCATCAAAACCAACGCAAACAACAATATTGTCTGGTGTTGCTGACACTACTTGGCCACGCATGAGATACCGATGTGACAAATCGCTATTTGCACAGCCTGTAAGCACTACAGTAAAAATGACAAGTGTAATTATTTTGGATATTTTCGTTAACATAAGTAATTCCTAATTAAGTTGTTTTTAACGCGATATTAACGTTTTCTTTTGCTCGAATTTGGTGGCGATTTATGACAACTCCAAGGTTCATGTGTGAAATTATCCTTGACGTTTTGATCACAAAATTTGTAATAGCTGTCTTTTGTGCGGGTCCACCAATCATTGTGAATATCCGCCCCATGATTTCTAATAACATTTTCAATGCCATCAAGGTCTAAATTGGTTGCATCGTAAGCTAAATGAATGCTCTGCTCTTTGCGATTGAAAGAGACTTCATCTAAGCCGAACATTCGATCTATTTCCGCAATTAGCCCATCGATATTTTCTTCTGTTACCTTGGTAAGTCTTAGGTTTCTTACTACTAAGTTAATTTCTCTAACGCCAACTCTATGATCTAAATCAGACATAACAGCCTCCTTTATTAATCAAATTTTGGGGATTTATACTGGTATTTATACCGATTAATTTATTCATTTCTAGCTCCTTGCTGCGGTTCTAGCCCTGTAACCTATTCTTTCAATGGCATTAATCAGAACAGCAGAGCCGACATCTCCGTTTACAACTACAGAACGTAAGGCAAAATTCATTTCAGCGCTGTTTACGCCGTTAATATCTTTTAATGCTGTTTCAATCTTATTGACACAACTTGCACAGCAAGCTCCTTCAATGGTTAACTCTTGGATGTTTTTATTGGCAATACTAGCGGTTGATCTATTCATGGTGATCTCCTTAGTGCGCGTCACTTTCATTCTTATCTACAACGAGGTGACAATTCATATGTTTGGTATAAGTTAACTTCATAGCGCTTACTGATCCTATTGCTCTCATTACATAAGTGCTGATGCTTAATATGAAAATAAAGAACTATAAAACCTACACTTAACTTACACCTATGTGTTAAACACAGGTCAAGTGACTATTTGTAAAAACATCATTTTTGACAAATATCAGGTCTGAGACTTAAACATTAACGAGTAGAGGCATTCTATTTCCCTGAAAAGATAAACAGTGATTAATTTAATGACGACAATATAAATAAACTGTAAATAATCCCGTCAAAACCACCTCTATACCTGCTGTTTTATTCTTGCTTTAAGAACTCAATAATTGCCGCGATATCTTCCTTATTCATTGGATATTTAGGCATAGCCGAAGCCGCATTATTAAACTTAGGCTCCATTAACTTCTTAAGCACAAATGCCTCACCTTTATCTGCAACAACATTGTCTAAAGCAGGACCTAATTTACCTCCCTCTCCTCTAAGTTGATGACAGCCCTGACAACCGAATTGAGTGACTAATTCAGCACCAGTTTTCTTAGGTAAATTCGTGTTTTCATGGCTTGCTATATTGCGCACATCAGCAGTTAAAGTGCTTGCTAAGAAAGCTTCTACCGCCAATGCTTCCTTACCTGTCATATGTGCTTTTGCACGCATATGAGGAATAACAACAGACCACTCTTTTTTTGTGTACTCTTCTGCAGGACGTGCATTATGGCAACGAGCACAATTTTCACTGTAGACTTTAGCTCCTTCGGCTACTAACGAGGGATCGCTGACATGCTGTGCTTGGACTGAAAATGCACTGATGGTTAAGGTAAATATGGTCAATAATAATATTAATATTTTCATGGTAAATCTCCTTAAAAGCCAAACGCTAACTGTAAAAACACACGATCATCAACTATGCCGCCGTGACCTGCACCTTCATTATCTATTGATGTACTTTCTGCTCCCAACTTCAATACAGCACTTGGTTCTAACCAATAATTGACACCATAATAAATACGACTGCCCATCTTACCTGCGTCTTCTTCAAAATCATGGCCAATGCTGCCGTCAAAATCTGACTTAATATCTGAATAGCGCACAACAAACTCAACTGGATTTAACCAGGCATTACCTAGCTCGCGTGCTTGCCAAGTACCTTGGATATACCAGCCACTTTTATCAAAATCTTTTACCCATTCCTCTCCATGTTCATCAACCTCAATGGGTTCATCCTCACCTTCTGTTTCGGCGCTAGAACCAAAAATTTCACCTCGAACACTGGCATAACTACCCACCCAGTTAAAATCGATATTATAAGCATCGTAATTTAAGTCGCCGTCATTACTATATTTACCTGAGTAATAAGAAATACCTACTTCCCATTCAGGTAAAAATGCATAAGCGATACGCCCACCAAATGCCATGGTGTTATTGTTGTCCCCATTTTTAGCTGACATTTCTACTCCACCGCCATGATCTCCGGCTTCTTGCCTTGGACCACTGACCGTATAAAAATCAGTAAAAATTCTCCCTGCATCACCTAGATCCCATGTATTAGCGATATTTATACCCGTGTCTCCCAAAATACTTGTAATTCCACCTAACGAACCATTACCACCGTGACCACCATAAAGACCTGGGTTGCTCGCCGCTTTATTGATCCAACTTGGGTGTAAATTCACACCAAACTGACCGAAGGGTAATAAGAATTTCCCCGCGGTAATGATGGTATTGTCATTAAAAAAGTAATGCATGTTGGCGTATTCAAGTTCAGTTTCGGTTTCGCCTTCAGCATTAGTACTGAACTCTAGTTCCGCCTCAATATGAATTTTTTCAGAAAGTTGAAACAAAAATATGGGAACAAAACGTGCAACTACATTATTTTGAATATCGTTTCCTGTTTCATCTTTCATGTTCGATTGGTTGATATAAGTCACATCGCCATAACCTGCAATAGCGAAACGACCAATATCTAAAGTAGAATTTTCTTGCGCATTAACAGTTGTCATTAATGACATTGAGGTTGCTGCTACAACCGATTGGAGAAGTCCATTTTTCATGATATGGCCTTAGTATTTTATGGCGGGCAGAGGAGCTCCTCTACGCCAAATAGTATAATTAAATGTTTTTAAATGGGTGGCGAAAAGCACAGGGGGAAGTTCTAATTTGTTAGGCGATGTAAATCACTTTGACAAATTATTGCACTAAACGTCTAATAGAATACAAGTTCAGCTACCTTGAAAAAAAGGCACACTGATCCCGTTTTAGATTGTAATCGGAGGTTTATAAGGGTTGGTATATGGCAAAGATATAAAGTTTCTATTTAACTTAACCACATTTATTGAAATGACAGGGAAGAAATTTGCAAAACTGTTATCTTGCAACAATGATGAATTTGCTTGTCCTGTAATGTTTTGTACACAATCGCAATCTACGCAATGGCAATTATCCATTGCTTTAGGCTTAGCGGTATTATGCACTTCATTTATTTGGTGATTATCTTTTCTCGGCTCAATTGGCTGATGATGTTCATGAATATTAATCGTTGTGTTAGCGGATGATAATACAGAAGCGGTATACGCCATTTCGGTACAGACATGAACAGCCTTAGCAAATACTTGTCCATTAACAGACAAATATATCATTATTACTAATAGCCAATTCAATCGATTTTTCATGAGAATAATAAGTCTCCTTTAAATACTCCTAAAGTATAAACCTTGTAATATCTATAACCTTGATCCTGATCAAGTTTCTGGTAATGAAGTACGACTTCATTTTGAAATCAACTTAATAACCGATTAATTAGATAAATAGCCAAATAATAACGTCTGGATATACCTGTTTTTTATTAAATCAGCTTTTAGGCCTAAAAAACCGACTGACTGTTTGTTATTTGCTACACACGTGTTATTTTATAGACACTATAATCATAACTCAAGTTTCGGGGTTCACTTTTAACCAATAAAAGTGAATTATCCCTCATTCTAAGGCTTCTTGCCGCAAAGTAAAATTATCCATTTGCATGACTTGCGTAAAAAAATCGACAACCGTCTGT
>NZ_JACGWF010000095.1:0-15412 GCF_014077595.1 Colwellia sp. 6M3
ACCATGGGGTTATCACTTAGCTCAAAAACAAAACGTAAACGTAATCGCTTTTCAGCATTTAGGTAAAAGTAATTGGTTTCGTAATCGTAATTTAATCTTTTTTCTCAAGCAATTATCAACATTACTTACGCCGTTTAATTGTCGACTTGGCTATGGTTTAAGTCGTGGCGGATTTGCTGTTGGCGCTTTTGCTAAACTATTAAAGCTAAATCAAGTGTTGTTCTTCCATCCGGTAAGTACTAAAAATAAAGAATTAGTACCGTGGGATGACCGCTCTAGTACCGATATAGCTCAGCAGTTTGATTGGCAGCAAGATTATCACGATCTAGATTTAGGAGATGCCCAAGGCTATATTATTTACGATCCTACTAATCGTATAGACCGAATGCACGCTAAGCGCTATAAGCAGTTAACTCACTTACGAGTATTTGGTATGGGACATGGCACACATGCCACATATTTGAATAAGTTTGGATTTTATAAGCAAGTAGCCGTCGATTTTATCCAGCATCAGCAAATTGATATTGCGCAGTTTCGTCTGCAAACTAAAACCTTACGTTTTAAAGAGGATTATTACAAAAGCCTTAATAAAGCGAATGTAAACTCAGCTCACCGTCAAACACTATTAAGCAAAGCTCATAATATTTTGATTGATGAAAAAGAAGTTCACGTACAGGAACATCAGGCAAAAATTGATATTCAGCCATTAATAGATGTTGCCCTCAAGCATCAAGATGAGCATCCTAATGATGCCATTCAGTTATTAGAAGTTGCTCAACAACTTGTACCTGACGATCCTTTAATTGAGCATAAAATTAAGCAACTAGAAGAGTAGTTACGCCAGTAAAAGCGGCTGTAAAGGCCAACTACTCTATTTGGCCTTTTTCTTTTTGTGCCCATACTTGGGCACAATGGCAAAGTACATCATTAACCCTAACCAAGAAAATATAATTATTCCCATTAGCCAGCCATTCTTTTCATGACCCTGTGTACGCCTACTGTTGAGTACAATAACGACAGGTAATATATAAGCACTTAAAACAACAATTAAAAATACAACTTCATTCATTATTTTTCTAGACTCGACCAGTCTACTTCACTACTTAATACTCGATCTACCGATATATAGTGCAGAATATCGCCTTCACTTACTTTGTAATCTAATGGTGGATTTAAATCCATATTTTGCGCACTTAAATTATGAGCAACACCCAACAGTATTGCATCATGCTCAAGCTTAAAATGATGAAACAAAGTACCAAACTCCATATCTTTGCAGCCGCTTGGTATTTTCAAACTAAATTGTGTATCACCATGCAAAGTAGATAGCAGCTCCTCTTGCACACGGCTCGAACCTGGATCTTGCATTGAGCGTACGAGTATCTCAGCTGATTTTGCACTACTACACTCTACATTTTGGCAATGCTCTAACATCATCTCAACTTTGGTTTCATCCAAAAAGTGAGCACTTATATGACAATCATCTTTTACTAAGCGACTAATGCGCAGGGCTGTTGTAAATGTCTGATCGTCATCTTGACCATCAATAATCACCTTATCAGCACTACGAATAGCTACCCGCTCTAGCTCAGCTAAATTAGTAAAGCTCGTTAAACGTGCAAAATCAACGCTTTCGTTAGCTAAAAAAGGATGATCCATTTGCTCTGTTACCGCGAGTAAAATACGACGGTCAGTACGTTTCGTATCTGCCAAAATGTAATCAATCATCTTTTTTGTACGAGTGTCGTGCCAACCAAAAATAATAATATGGTGGTTACTGTGGGCAAAGTTTTTATCACCAGTCATAGCGCGCCTAATTAAGTAAGTAACAGTTTGTCCTGCTTTTCCTAGCAAAACACCAAATAAAGCTAAACCAAATGGAATTTGTATTAATGCAACCACCCAACGACCAAGATCAGTAGTTGGACTAAAGTCACCATACCCCACTGTTGATGTTGTTACTGTGTAATAGTAAAAAAAGGTAGTAAGCGAGGTTAACGCTTTCTCATTCGCTATAAATAATAAGCTCCATGTTAATAGCATATGAGTCAAAATAGCTAATGCCACTGCTTGCCAACTCAACTGATCTATATGAGCGCGAACAAGTAACGCTAGCCTTTTAAATATCACCGGCATAATACAAAGTCTTCGTTAGTAAATTATCTATAAACAGTACGTTACTGTAAGCGATGCTTTTAAGCAATGTTTAAGCTTTTAACCGCAAATATTAGACTAAATGCTGTTTGCCAATGGTGATTTTTCATGATTAATTAGCGTTAAAATAATAACCAAAACAGTTGTGCTTATGCTTAATAAAATAGCCCGCCCTTTTACTAAAATTGTAGAGCGCTATCTTCCCGACCCTTTTATATTTGTAATTTTACTTACAATAATTACTCTTGTCAGTGCGATCTTATTTACAACCGCAACTAACATTGAAGTATTACAAGCGTGGGGAGGTGGGTTTTGGAACTTATTAAGTTTTGCTATGCAAATGCTACTAGTGTTAATTACAGGCTATATGTTGGCAAGTACGCCACCTATAAGTAAGTTATTAGAAAAGCTAGCAACATTTGCAAGCACCGCACCTAAAGCAATTATATTAGTCACGCTTATTTCGCTTTTAGCGAGCTGGATAAATTGGGGATTTGGCTTAGTTATTGGTGCCCTTTTTGCCAAAGCAATTGCTAAACATACTCGTGTTGATTATCGATTATTAGTAGCCAGCGCTTACTCAGGTTTTGTTGTATGGCATGGCGGATTAGCGGGTTCGATTCCTTTAACTATCGCAACCGATGGTCACTTTTCAGAGGCCAGCATTGGTATTATTAGTACAGAGCACACTTTATTTGCGGGCTTTAATATAGCCATATTAGTTGGTTTATTCATTATTATGCCGCTCGTTAATCGCTATATGCTGCCAAGCGAGCAAGAAAGCGTATATATCGACCCAGCTCTTTTACAAGAGACAACACCTAAGCCCACAACAATAACCAGACCTGCCCAACATTTGGAACAAAGCAAACTACTCGGTATGACAATTGGCTTATTAGGTTTGGCATATTTAGGTTATTACTTTTTTATTGCTCGCGGAAACTTAAACCTTAATAGCGTTATTGCCGTATTTTTGTTTTTAGCTATTACGCTACATCAAACTCCTCACAATGTGCTTAATAGCTTACAACAAGCAATTCCAAGTGGTGCGGGTATTGTTATTCAGTTTCCGTTTTATGCTGGCATTATGGCGGTGATGGTCGATACAGGGTTAGCACAACAAATATCACAAGGCTTTATTGCCATTGCAGATGCCGATAGCTTGCCATTTTACAGCTTTATAAGTGCAGGACTCGTTAATATGTTTGTGCCCTCTGGCGGCGGCCAATGGGCAGTACAAGCGCCTATTGTTATACCCGCAGCGCAAGAGCTAGGCGCCGATATATCGCGCGTTGCAATGGCTGTAGCATGGGGCGATGCGTGGACTAATTTAATTCAACCTTTTTGGGCACTACCCGTCCTTGCTATCGCAGGCTTAAAAGCAAAAGATATTATGGGATTTTGTGTTGTGCAGTTATTTGTAACTGGGGTTTTTATATCGCTGGTATTGAGCTTTTATTAATTTTTAACGGGCTGTAACAAATATTACAGCCCACTTTTACCTAGAACGATAAATACTAGCTCGATAAAATAGTCATCGGCAGGCTCAATATTGGATTTTCTGAATCGGCAAAATGCATCATTACAGCTACATGCCCAGCGACTACAACTGCATACATTACCGCTGAAAAGCCTTGGCCATATTTATCTAGCGGCATTAAGTGTGAGTAGTGACGGCCTCGCCACTCAAATACAATTTCCAGCGCACCTACAAACAAAAAGAATACCAGTAACATTAAGCCAAAGGTGTAGCTCAGCCATAAGCCAAATAGTACGCCTAATAAGCATACGCTTAAACCAATCCATGAACGCATTGAAAAGCTAATACTTTTTAATACATGCCCGCCATCAAGCGGTAAAATTGGTAACAAGTTAAATAAATTTAATAACGCACTAAGCACCGCAACACCTGCAAATATCTCCATCTCGGTGGCGTAATATAAAACGACACCCAGTACCGAGGTAATTAAACCAAATGCAGGTCCCATTAGCGATATAACGACATCTTGCCAACGAGTCGTTATTTTATCGTCACTTACAGCAAGCCCTCCAACAAACGGGATTAAATAAATACCTTTGGTTTTTATACCAAAATATTTCATTGCTCGCACATGGCCGTACTCATGTACAACTAAACACCCAATCAGCATTAGTGCAAATTCAATACTAAATAACCACGCATAGCCTGCAACAGAAGCCCCGGCAAGCACTACTTTAATTATCTTAGCACTTTTAAAAAGCTTAAAACCTAATGCAGCCAAACCTAAAAAGCCTTTTTTAGGTGTCGCGTTTAACGGCGCTGGTAGCGCCAGTTGTGTCGCAAATTGCTCATCGACAAATAGCGAAATACTTTGCTCTTCCGCCGCTCCAGTATCAATACCGATTACTTTGTTGTTGTAAGTAAACTGATAGTAATTTTCACGAGGATTATCAAAGGTAATGGCTTGTTGCGCATGAAATACCTGCACAATTTTTTGCCCAGACACCATAAGCGAAAATGGCTGCTCGGCTAAAGTAAGATCTATTCTTATCATAATTAAGACCGTTTAAAACAATGGCGCTAGTATACCTAATCAACTTAAAAACACGAGTAAAGGTGCTCGGTAACTATTTTCAAAATAAAAGCGTTTGATACTGACAAAGTAAAAAAACACTACTACTTTTATAGTAATCATAAACTATACATTGAAAGGGATAACAGTGAACAAAATAGTGCCTAACATTTTAGTTGTTGACGACTCAAAAGCAATTTTGATCGTTATGGAAGCCATACTCAACGAATTGGGTATGTCTAACACTATAACTACGTGCTTGAGTGCAAAAGAAGCTCTTGAAAAAGTAAGAGAGGATATTAACTATTTTGATGCTATTTTTACTGATCTCAATATGCCCGAAATGGACGGCATGGAATTAATCCGTCATTTAGGAGAGTTACATTATCAAGGCGGGATAATTATTGTCTCTGAAATGGATCATAAAGTTATTAGTTTAGCTGCCAATCTCGCGAAACAACATAACGCTCACCTCATTGGTAATATTTCAAAGCCAGTGCAACTGTCTCAGGTAAGTAGGTTACTTACTAAAGTGGCGCAATTAAACAGTCACACTTTATTAAAAGAGTCAGCCATTTCAAAAGATGAGCTTATTAATGCATTAAAAAACGATGAAATAACGCCTTTTTATCAACCAAAAATAAACGCCGATAACAATAAAATTGAAAGTGTTGAAGTCTTAGCGCGTATTTTATCAAGTAAAGACGGCAATATTATTTTACCTAACCGTTTTATAAACACAGCCGAAAAACACAACTTAATTAATCAAATTACATTTTCTCTTTTTGAAAAGGCCACCAGCGAATTCAAAAATATGAAATCACAATTAGGTCATGATTTTAAGATGGCATTTAACTTATCGCCAACTCAGCTCGACGATCTAAACTGTCCTAATAAATTACTACTCATTTTAGAACTAAACCAACTCACGCCTAGTAATATAATTATAGAAATAACAGAACAACATGCACTCTCAAGTCTCATGCAATTAGAAACACTAAACAGATTAAGAATGCATGGCTTTGGTATATCGCTAGACGACTTTGGTGTTGGTTTTACTAATATGAATCAGCTTCGAAACCTTCCTTTTACTGAAATTAAAATAGACCGTTCACTCATTAGCCATATAGAAACAGATTTATTTTCTCAAGTAGTTGTAAGCTCGTTATTTAATATTACAAGTAAAGATAATTTAGATTTAGTGGCAGAAGGTGTTGAACGACCAGAAGAGCTCGTTTATTTGAGGCATTATAGAAGAAACTTAGCCATACAAGGTTTTTTATTTAGTCGTCCTAAACCACAAGGCGAATTTATATCTTGGGCTAAAGATTGGCTGAAAACTGATGGCAGCCCCGCTTAAAGCGGTATTAATATTTAATCGGGGCTGGTTAACTAATTATCACCCCGAGTGTGTTTATCTTCTTCACTGACTATATGCGCACTGCTTGCTAAACGTTTGTGCCAACGCTGCCTTGCTACTGCGCGCATATTAGTAGATTGGTCACGCTCATCTACAATCTCTAGCCCCATTAAAGCTTCAATCATATCCTCTAGCGTTACAATACCTTGCACGTCACCGTACTCATCTACAACTAGGCATATATGCGTGCGCTTTGTTAAAAGAGTTTGCAGTAACGACGATACATTTTGAGAACTCGGCACCGTATAAATAGGCTTAATCAATTTGCTAATTTTGTAATCGGTACCTAAACGGTGAAATGCCAGCATAATATCGTTTTTATGCACAAACCCAACAATATCGTCGCTGTCTTTATCAAATACCAATATACGAGAAAATGACGACGAGCCGTGATCGTTTAAATACTGATTTACTGTTAAGTCTTTGTGGATTTTAAAAATTACAGTTCGAGGCGTCATTAAGTCGCATAATTTTGCATGTCTAAAATGCAATAAATTACGAATTATTTCGGACTCATCCTGATGTAATGCACCCGACTCCGTACCTATATCAGCCATTGCCTCTATCTCTTGACGAATATAGTAAGCCTCATCGTGCTTTGGACCCATTAAATTTGTTAGCTTTTGTGCAAACCATACAAAAGGCTTTAGCAATATAACTAAAAACCTCAAAGCGTAAGTAACACTTGGCGTTAGAGCTCGCCAGTAATTAGCCCCCAAGGTTTTAGGAATAATTTCAGAAAGAATTAATACGAGGAATGTCATAATGGCTGATGCAATACCTACAGCCGCATCGGAAAACACGACAGCTGCCTGTGCGCCTACCCCAGCAGCACCCGCAGTATGGGCAACCGTATTTAAAGTTAAAATAGCAGCTAAAGGCTGATCTATATTGTTTTTAAGTTTTTCGAGCTGTTTAGCAAGCTCAGGATGATCTTTCCTAAGTGATGCAACATAGCTGGGCGAAATACTTAATAACACAGCCTCCATCACAGAACATAAAAACGAAATAACAATCGCCACTACCATATAAACTATCAGTAAAGTCACTTTCTCTCCTCTATATTGGATATGTGAGCATGGTATCAATACATGCTATATTTGGCCAAACTTCCAATAATAATAGGCATAATAATGAAATTTAGCGCACCATGGTGTCATCAAAATAAGCTATTTAAGTACGCAGCAGCTCTTTTAACGCTTAGCAGCTTAAGCTTTGCTGCAATAGCTGCACCATTGGATAAATCAAAAATTCAGTTTATCGGCCCACTTGCCGAAGACATGCAGTTAAAGCCTTTTCAAACACCTCATGGCAATGCCATTATTAATAACCTATTGCCGCAGCTACAAGCAGACTCAGATAGTTTTTCTGTATTTGGGAAAAAACAAAGCTGGCAGCCGTTTAATAAAATCAATGCGCTCACTTTAGGTGGGTTACAGGCACTAAAATTTAATATTGAAACAACCCGCTTTACACAAGGTACGCTTACCTTAAAAGGGATTGAGCAAGGTCAGTTATTTATTAATGGCGAACTACAAACAGGTGATAAAAATAGCTATAAGTTAGCTTTAAATAACAGTACTCACTCTATTTTAATAGTAGCCCAACAAGTAGCTAATTGGCACGACGTAATGCTTGATTTTGCACCTAAAAACGACGTTGATAAAATTACGCTTAGCGCCTCAAAAACAAAACGCTTATCTGCAAAACAATTGTTTGATGCCCCTACAATCAGCCAATTATCACTCGCACCTAATGCTAAGCAGTACGTTACTACTACTCGCACTTATAGCGATAAAACACAAAACCAAGCAAATACAGTTACTGTACTTAAAGATTCAGATAATCAAACGCTTTATCGCTTCGAAGCAGGCCAACCAAGTAACATTATTTGGAGTCCAGATAACCAATATTTAGTGTATTTGTTAAATGGTGAACTTAAACAACTTAGCCGTAAAAACTTCTCAATAAAAACATTAGCAAACGATTTAGAAGGAGCCAATGGCTTTACCTTTTATAACGACACCAGTCTTTTGTTTAGCTGGTCTAAATCACCTGAGAGCACTAACAGCTTAACCAAGCACTATAAAGGTCTACAAGATCGTTGGTCATATGCACGTACCACCAGCCAAATTTACATGCTTGATACTAAAAGTGGTTTAACAAAAGCACTTAGCCAAGGTCCTCTTTCTTACAGCCTTGAAGATTCAAATAGTAACCGTGGCAAAATATTAATGAGCCGCCCAGTAATGGCAATGCAAGCATCAACCCACCCTGAAACAGAGTTAGCCGAACTCGATTTAAAATCAAACAAGCTTTCATCGCTTGGTAAATTCAAAACGTTTAATTTAGCCAAATATACAAATAAAGATATTTATGTAGTTGCAGGCCCTGACTTTAAAAATGGCGCAGGCAGAGCACTACCAAAAGCAATGCTTGCTAATAACTACGACGGGCAACTTTACCTACTTACTGAAGGCGGTAAAAACGTAAAAGCACTCAGTAAACAATTCGACCCCGCTATTGGCCAACTGCACGTTTTAGAAAACGGCGATGCGCTCATTAAAGTAACAGAGCAAGACACTCAGCCACTTTACCTATTCGATTTAAGTAAACAGCGCTTTAAAAAGTTAAATACGGGATTGGATATTGTTGAACAATTTAGTTACTCACACGACCGTAATAACGAAATTTTATTAAGTGGTACTAACGCTTTAGCGCCACAACAACTAAAGAGCCTGAACGTAAGTAAAAATAAAACAGATTTAATATGGGATTCAAAACCAAGTAGCTATGCAAATACACGACTCCCTACATTAGAAGAGTTTAATTTTAAAAATAAACATGGGGTTGAAATAACGGGCCGTGTTTACATTCCAAGCAATTTAGATAAAACTAAAAAGCACCCAGCGCTCGTGTATTACTACGGCGGTACTTCACCAGTTACGCGTGGTTTACAAGTCGTTACCCGTTTAACTTATGGGCAGAAAATGGCTACGTTGTTTATGTAGTACAGCCTACTGGCGCAACAGGGTTTGGACAAAAGTTTTCAGCGCAGCATGTTAATGCCTGGGGCGACTACACTGCAGACGATATTATCGAAGGCACGCAAGCCTTTTTAAAGAAATACAACTATGTTGATAGTGAAAAGGTAGGAAATTTAGGGGCATCATACGGTGGCTTCATGACCATGTTATTGGCAACTAAAACCGATATATTTAGTGCTTCAATAGCTCATGCGGGTATTTCTAATATTACCTCGTATTGGGGTGAAGGTTGGTGGGGCTACTTATATTCTGGCGAAGCATCAAAAAATAGCTTCCCATGGAATAACCCTGAACTTTACAGCCAACATAGCCCTGTATTTCATGCCGACAAAGTAACAACACCTATGCTACTTCTTCATGGTGATAGTGATACCAATGTACCTGTTGGCGAAAGCTTAACAATGTACACTGCGCTTAAACTGCTTAATAAGGACGTAGAGTTAATCGAATACAAAGGCGCCGACCACCAAATTTTTGCACGCGATAAACGATTTGATTGGTGGAACACCATGCTTGCATACTTTGATAAAAAGCTAAAAGATGAACCTCAATGGTGGGACTCAATGTATAAAAATGACTGAGTCTAAACCTTTAAAATAACGACTTAATACAGATTTATTAATAGTAGTATTAATTATTTAGCACCTTTTAATTAGTTTAAAGGTGCTAACCTCATCCTCTAATAACGTCTTATACACCTTTGAAATATTAAGTTACTTAAAACTAATAAACCCCCTTATCAGCATTTACCTAATGGTGCTACCATACAGAGCTATAAGCATTCAAAATAAAGTACTATGGCTATTAATGTTTTATTGGTTGAAGACGATGAACTACTCGTTAAACGCATCCAAAATCACTTTGCAGATACCGAATTTACAATAGAGGTAGACCCAACTGGCGCTGATGCACTTAACATTGTAAGGCAGCGGGTAAACCTGCGCGGTGCTATATCATTAGCCATAATTGACATTGTTTTGCCAAAGCGTGATGGGCTTCAGCTGGCAAAAGAATTAAACACACTTACCGATATTGGCGTTATTGTATTATCGAGTCGTGACTCCCAAGCCGATCGTATTGCAGGCCTTGCACAAGGTGCTGATGACTATATTTGTAAGCCTGTCGATTTACTTGAGTTAGAACTTCGCATGCGCGCGCTCTATAAGCGTGTTGCAGTTAAGCTAGAAGACGACGAAAGCGAAGAGTTTATAGAATATGCTGACTTTAAGCTTCACCCCGATAACCGCACACTAATTACTGCTGCAGGCGTTGAATCACGCTTAACTGAAGCCGAACATAAAGTGCTTATTTGCTTAATTAGTAATGCAGGTAAAGCCACATCCCGTGAAAAAATATCAGAAGAAATAGGCCAGCCCGATTGGAGTCCAAACGATCGTACTGTTGATGTGCTGATTGGTCGTTTACGTAAAAAATTAAATGACGAAAAAGATCAAAAACGTATTGTTACCGTTCGTGGTAAAGGCTATATGCTCTCTATTTAATATTTAGTTAATTGCGCAATAAGGCGCTCAAATGCACGGTAATTAAGAGCTTCCTTAAGCTCATTTAAACTAATATTTTCAGCCCCCTTTAAATCACTAATAGTTCGCGCCACCTTAATTACTCTATGATAAGAGCGTGGCGATAAAGACAACTTTTCGCTTGCTCTGGCTAAAAACTGCAACTCTGCTGGCGCCAGTACACAGTGCACACTCATTTCTTTATTATTAAGCCTCGCATTAACCTTACCTTGACGTTTTAGTTGTAGGTAATAAGCCGTTTCAACTCTTGCTCTAACCTCAGCACTACTTTCCTCCGGCTGAGTACTTTGTAGTTCAACGCTCGTTAAACGAGGTAGTTCTATTTGCAAATCAATACGGTCAATAAAAGGCCCCGACACACGCGATAAATAACGCATAACTTGATCGGGAGTTGCCCGCTTATCTGTATGACTCCCTGTTGGGCTTGGATTTAATGCTGTAATAAGCTGAAACTGCGCCGGAAACTCCATTTGCCTAGCTGCACGTGAAATAGTAACTGTACCGGTTTCCATTGGCTCACGCAGTGAATCAAGTACCTTACGCTCGAATTCCGGTAACTCATCTAAGAAGAGCACACCATTATGTGCCAGAGAAATTTCACCAGGTTTGGGATTCGAAGAGCCCCCCACCAAGGCAACAGCTGAACAAGTATGATGTGGATTACGAAATGGCCGCTGTCGCCAATTAGTTAAATCTATGGATTGCCCAATAATAGAGTAAAGCGCAGCTGTCGAAATAGCTTCATCGTCCGACATAGTAGGCATTATAGTTGCCATTCGCTGGGCCAGCATCGATTTACCAGTACCTGGAGGACCTAAAAATAATAAATTATGCCCGCCAGCTGCAGCAATTTCGAGTACACGCTTTGCACCGGGCTGACCTTTCACATCGCTTAAATCAAGTAAAAAGTCAGGGGCTTGTGTGCAGTCGGGATACTCTATATTTAATGGTAAGGGTTGTTGATTAAGTAAATCCCCCCACACTTCTTGAATAGAGCTTACGGCTTTGCGTTTAACGCCATTAACTAGGCTTGCTAGGCTGTCGTTTGCAAGAGGTAAAAAGCAGCAACGATCTTGCTCTTTTGCAGCAAGTACCGAAGGTAAAATAGCGTTTACACCACGCACCTCACCATTAAGAGCAAGCTCACCATAAAACTCGTACTTGTGAATATCAGGACACACTATTTGCCCAGAGGCGACTAAAATACCCACCGCAATAGCAAGATCAAACCGTCCGCCATCTTTTGGCAAATCGGCAGGGGCTAAATTTACAGTTATTCGTTGATCGGGAAAACCAAATTGTGAGTTTTCGAGTGCGCTACGTACTCTATCTTTTGATTCTTTAACGGACGCTTCGGGCAGGCCTACTATATGAAAAGCGGGTAAACCATTTCCTAGGTGAACTTCTACAATAACTTCAGGGGCATTTATACCCACTTGAGCACGAGAAAATATACGAGCTAACGACATTCCTTATCCTAGTAAATGGTGTGATTACACCAGTTTAGTCAGGATATTTAAAAACGTGTAATGTGATTTGCCATTTTATAGCAGCTAAACGAAGTAATAAGGTCATTAACATACCTAATACCATCGCCATTTCGGTTACTAACGAAAAACTAATGCCAAGCGTATAAACAGTGCCACCCGCTATACAGGTAATAGCGTAAAGCTCACCTTTTAATAGCATAGGGATCTCGCGTGCAAGCACATCTCGAATTAATCCACCAAAGCAGCCTGTAATTACAGCCATAATTACCGCTGTCATATCGGGCATACCAACAAGCTGCGCTTTTTGCGCCCCCATTACTGCAAAAAAAGCTAAACCAAACGCATCCGCTGTTTGTAAAATATAATGAGGTATCGGCTTTTGTTTATTTATAAGGCGTGTTGTAACAAATACTGAAGCTAGTATGGCAAAAAAGTAACTTTGATCGTGTAACCAAAACACAGGAACATCTAAAATTAGATCTCGCACTGTACCACCACCAATAGCAGTTACCGTCGCTAAAACTACGACTCCAAAGCCATCCATTTTTTTTTCGTACGCTAGCAAAGTGCCCGACACAGCAAACACCGCAATGCCTATTAAATCAAACCAGTGATAAAGTTCTGTCATGTGATGTGTATTGTTACTTAAAATCTTTTAACCGTTTTAACATAAAATACTCTTTTTTAAAAAATAAGTTATTTGTTAAACGTCACAGATATTAGAGTAAAGTCATTAAATAAAGCAGAATATAAGGTATTTTATCAAACTGCTGACACAAAAATCACTCGATAAAGAGTGCGATTTTGTTTTAACTTTTTAGGTATTTAATTTCAGTGGTTGCGGGAGCTTGAGTTTGTAAAAAGCGAACCGACGACCTTCACTTACTTGTGCAAAGTATTTTGCGCAGTAACGGTGAATTTTATAATTATAGGAATTCATTGAACTGCAGACGCAAAAAATCACTCGATAAAGAGTGCGATTTTGTTTTAGCTTTTTAGGTATTTAATTTCAGTGGTTGCGGGAGCTTGAGTTTGTAAAAAGCGAACCGACGACCTTCGCTTACTTATGCAGAGTATTTTGCGTAGTAACGGTGAGTTTTATAATTATAGGAATTAATTAAACTGCAGACGCAAAAAATCACTCGATAAAGAGTGCTATTTTGTTTTGAATTTTTAGATATTTAATTTCAGTGGTTGCGGGAGCTTGAGTTTGTAAAAAGCGAACCGACGACCTTCGCTTACTTGTGCAAAGTGTTTTGCGCAGTAACGGTGAGTTTTATAATTATAAGAATTTATTAAACTGCAGACGCAAAAAATCACTCGATAAAGAGTGCTATTTTGTTTTAACTTTTTAGGTATTTAATTTCAGTGGTTGCGGGAGCCGGATTTGAACCGACGACCTTCGGGTTATGAGCCCGACGAGCTACCAGACTGCTCCATCCCGCGCCTGAAATTTGTAGACTTGTTTAAAGTTGCTTACATTACAACTTGGCTTCCAATTAAAGAATTGGTTGCGGGAGCCGGATTTGAACCGACGACCTTCGGGTTATGAGCCCGACGAGCTACCAGACTGCTCCATCCCGCGCCTGTATATTTTAAGTCTATCGACTACTTTATTTTATCTCTTAAGCTAGAGTTTACAGTAACCAAATCTTATAAAAAATTGGTTGCGGGAGCCGGATTTGAACCGACGACCTTCGGGTTATGAGCCCGACGAGCTACCAGACTGCTCCATCCCGCGCCTGTAATTTCTTTAAAACATTTTCGTAATATTTACGAGCCTGCCTTGAAGAGAGCGCTACTATATAGGAATAAATATTTAATGCAAGGCCTAAACTAATTAAAGTTGTTCAACCGGACAAAAAGCAATCAAATTGCTATTCTGCGCTCAACCTTTGATGCGGATTAATCATTTTTTGCCATTCCCAGTCTGGATGTCCCATCACTATAAAGTCAGGGTTCTCAGTACTCTCGCGTTGGTTGTACGTTAGCGGGTTAAATTCTGCATCGGTAATACAACCACCGGCTTCTTCAACAATAACTTGTGAAGCACCTGTATCCCACTCTCCCGTTGGACCAATTCTTAAAAAACAATCTGCTTTGCCTTCTGCAACAGTACAAGCTTTTAATGAGCACGAACCAATAGCAATAGTTGTAAACTGACTATTTAAATACTGACTCACCGCTTCTATTTTCTGGCGGCGGCTCACAGCAAGCGTCAAGTTCTCTGGCGGCGCTACAGATATTTGCGTATCAATTGAGTTTTCACGTTTAAAGGCACCATTTTTAGCTGTAGCAAAATAAGTCACACCTTTTGCAGGCCAATGAATAACGCCAAGCACAGGATGATTATTTTCAATCAATGCAATATTTACTGCAAAATCGCCACTTTCTAAAATAAACTCGCCTGTGCCATCCATCGGATCGAGTAACCAATAACGCTGCCAGTCCTGTCTGTCGACGAGTGCAGGTATAGGTGTTTCTTCCGACATAATTGGGATATCGGGCGCAAGTGCTTTTAATCCAGCAACCAGTACGTCATTTGCTGCTAAATCAGCTTTGGTAACAGGCGTATTATCTGATTTCTCTTGTTGGCCAATATCGCCTTTTTTATAAATGGCCATAATTGCATCGCCAGCACGCTCAGCTAATTCAATGCACGGTTCGATTAATTTATTCATCGGCAGCCCCAGACGCTAAATACTTATCTAATAATAGCAAAGCTGCAACACTGCGTGCTTCGGTAAAATCTTCTTGGTCTAATAATGACTGCCACTGAGTTAATGGCCACTTAACAACAACAAGCGGCTCTGGTTCGTCGCCAATAAGGGTTTGTGGGTATAATTGCTTAGCAAATAAAATATGCATAGTGGCATTAAAGTAACTCGGCGCCATTGTTACTGTTCTTAATGGTTTAAAATACTCAGCACCAAAGCCAATTTCTTCTTTAAGCTCTCTGTTAGCAGCTTGCTCTGGCGTTTCGCCCGGATCGATTAAGCCTTTAGGAAAACCTAACTGGTAATCGTTTGTGCCCGCACAGTATTCACGTACAAGTAGTAATTCGTTGTCTGCACTTAACGGAACAATCATCACTGCTCCCCGGCCACCGCCGCGAATTCGCTCATACTGGCGCTCTTCGTTATTAGAAAACTTTAACTCTAAAGACTCCACAGTAAACAGGCGGCTTTTAGCGACAACATTGTTACTG
>NZ_JACGWF010000249.1:0-260 GCF_014077595.1 Colwellia sp. 6M3
AACTTGGCTTGTCTAATTTATTAGACCATTCGGACGCGGGATGGAGCAGTCTGGTAGCTCGTCGGGCTCATAACCCGAAGGTCGTAGGTTCAAATCCTGCTCCCGCAACCAATTCTTAAGTTTGAATTAAAACAACTTGGCTTGTCTAATTTATTAGACCATTCGGACGCGGGATGGAGCAGTCTGGTAGCTCGTCGGGCTCATAACCCGAAGGTCGTAGGTTCAAATCCTGCTCCCGCAACCAATTCTTAAGTTTGAAT
>NZ_JACGWF010000151.1:0-5535 GCF_014077595.1 Colwellia sp. 6M3
GAATATAAGGTAAGAAGTTTTATTTGGAGGAAAAAAAAGCGAAACTCTCGTTTCGCTTTTTATATGCTACTGGTTATTTTAAGTCAGTTATTAATGAGTTTGACTAAAGGGTAACCAATTTAGAGGTATACAACACTGTCGTTGGTGAACCATTTGGTGAGCCACCTAACGGCTCCAAGCTCACCGCTAAAGCGGCGATTTCAATTTTATCAAACAACTCAGGTTTACTTAAGGTTAATTTACCCGTTTTTGGCAATAGGCCTAACGAAATTGGCGGTCTACCATCGGCCGCCACTATCCACAGTTCATAATCGGCATTAGCTTTTGCTACTAAGCTTTTAGTGGCTTGAATATCAATGGTATCAGCACCAATTTCTAATGCCCATAATAATTCAGTTTGTTCGTTGTTAACCAAGGCTAATTGCTGAGCGTCAGGCACGCTTGTATCAACATTCACCAATAGAACAGCAAGAATTAATGCCGCAGCAGACGCTAATCCAGCAATGCTTTGCCATACTTTAGGTTTAGCTTTTGTCATGGGTACAACATTACTTTGTGCTTGTTCAGCACTTGTTGTTTGCTCAACTGAAAAACCAAGTTGCTGCTCAATGCGTTGCCAGACTGAATCGTCAGGTGTTACGGGTGGAATTTTTTGTCCTAAGGCATTTAAGTGTTGCTCCCAAGTTGAGGTTGCATCACTGATCGGTGGATATTGCATCATCAATTTTTGAAAGCGTTGACGAGCAGGCCCACGTAACGTGCCTAGCACATACTCTGCAGCCAGAGCATTTTTGAGGTTTTCTGATTGATAATTCATGACGTTAAACAACTTTGTAAGCTTGTAAGGCCACGTCTTATCCAGCTTTTAATGGTGCCCAATGGGTTGTTTAAGTGCTTCATCACCTCTTTATGTGAGCATCCATTAAAATAAGCTAAATAAATTGCTTGTCGTTGTTGCAAATCAAGTTGTTGTAAACACTTATCTAATAGCAATTGTTCTGAGTCAGTCACTTGTTCAGGGGCTTCAATATCAAGGTTAATATTTTCGTCTAATATGTCTTCTTTTCTAATATTGTTGTAACGTAAAATATCTAATGATCTGTATCTCACAATACTGATCATCCAAGTAAGGACAGTGCCCTTTCCTATACGATATTCTGAGGCATTATGCCAAATACGTACATAAGCTTCTTGCAATGCTTCTTCGGCTAATTCTTTGCGGGCTAGCATTTTCAAACTAACCGCATAAAGCTGTTTACTGGTTGATTGATACAGTGCTGAAAACGCCTTTTTATCACCTTGGGCGATGGCCCCAAGTAAGGCTAGGTGTTGTTCATGTTCCATTTTTTATAGCTCTTTTTATGAAGGATTAATTTATTAAGATGCTGAGATAGTATACTAAGCAACCGCCATTTACCTACTGCTGAATGTACAGTCTATTAAGAATACAATGCTATCATAACTACAAATAACTAAGGTTAAAGTACAGCATGTATTTAAAGCTTGTTACTACACCCTAGCACTTTTTAATTGAATTCTCTTTGCTTTTAGGTAGCTTTTTTAAAACGTTAATCATTGATAAAGCTAACTTTATATTATTTAATTATAATTAAAAAAATACTCTATTGCTGAGCGTTAACATTATATTTTACAAGTTCAATAATTTAATTGTCGCGTACAACAACGCCAAACTTATTAATATAAAAAGTAATAGCACCAGAGAAAATAAAGCTCTACCCAGCCTATTTTTTAAACCAGAAAACCAACCTTTCGCTATTTTTTCACTACTGGGTGTTTGAACCAACACCCCGATTAATGCACTGAGCAACAAACTCCAAACAGCGAATAATAAAAAAGGTAAAGCATAAGTATTTTGATTTTCAATTGAGCCATAAATAAATAGAATAATGATTGAAATAATACCAGCGATAAAAATAAGATTTAATAAAGGCTGAAGAAAAAATATACGTTGCGCCAAAGTTTTAAATGTCATGACATTTGCCTTTTAATGATAATAGCCAAGCAATAAATTCCACTGTAATTTACTCTCACAGCTTAACGTTTCGCTGATCATAATAAAATCACTAGTTTTATCTTTTAAAATAATCATTTAACAAATACTGTGGAACTAAAGTAGCATTCTATAACTTTATTTTATGCGCCATGCTAACAGGGTTAAATTGCCTTTTTAATACCTTAAATTTTTAACTTATATTTATAACGCTTAACTATGGAAACATATCATGTATAAATTTTTATCAATGATTATCATCATTACAATAGCAATTTTCAGCGCCAATAGTTTTGCTATATCATCAGCATTAATTGAGTTTGGAAATAACCCTGGCGAGTTGAGCGCAAGTTACTTTCAAGGTGCAAAAACGAATAAAAATTTGATTGTTTTATTACATGGCTGTGTTCAACAAGGTGAAACTCTTGCTGAGCAAACAGGTTTAATGGCTTTAGCAAAAAAGAAAAAGTTTTCGTTACTTATTCCACAACAAAGCCAAAACAATAATATTAAAGGCTGCTTTAATTGGTTTTCGACACAAGATATTGAAAAAAACCAAGGTGAAAGTCTGTCGATTAAAAACATGATTAGCACCGTCAATGCCAAGCAAAACTTTAGCAACATTTATATTATAGGTTTATCTGCCGGTGGTGCTATGGCGAGTTCAATGGTGGTAAATTACCCGGAACTATTCACCGCGGGCGCTATTGTTGCTGGTATACCCTACCCTTGTGCAGATAATTTGATCACTGCTATAGCTTGTATGCGCAGTGGTCCTTCTCAAACGACTGAGCAATTAACAACCTTGATTAAACAGCTAAACAAAATACAACCACATTGGCCGGCATTGTCGATATTTACCGGTGATACCGACGCAGTGGTCAACCCGAAAAATTCACAACATCTGGCTATACACTGGGCACAATTAACAGAGTCTGTACAACAACCTATCATTTCAAAATATCAGGGCTATCAAGTAAGTCAGTGGCAGGGAAAAAACAAACAAACTAATGTCGAACTCATTGAAATTGAAAACATGGGTCATGGCATAACTGTCGCCCCAGAAAAAACCGACGGAGGCATTGAAGCGCCATTTGTCATTAGCGCGCCCTTTAGCACAGTACAATACTTAATTGCCGCTTGGAAAATCTAAATCAAGGTAAATATCACTAATAAAAGACATGTAGAAATAAATAAAATTCAATATATAGTCTTCATTTACAGTGAGTTACATTAAAAAAACACGACATACTACTATAGTACAAATTAACTTCTGACAAATTTACTATAGAGTTTTATCCACACTAATAAAAAACAATAAAGTGCTCTAACTAGCGGTTTATAAGATTTAATAATACGGGGAAACACCATGAAACGTTTTAACACCAGGCTCAGCGTTTTAGCCATAACAATTTCAGCAGCACTGACTAGCCAAAACATCATGGCGGCAGAAACAGATGAACAGATAAAAAATGATCCAACGTTAGAGCGTATTGAAGTAACGGCGCGTAAAAGCTTAGAAAGCTTACAATCTGTACCTGTAGCGGTAACTTCTGTTGGTGCTGAACAATTAGCTCAAAGTGGCGTCAGTGTGATGTCTGAAGTTCAGCAGTTTTCTCCAAACACTACCTTACAAGCGAGTCGTGGTACTAACTCAACATTAACCGCTTTTATTCGTGGTGTTGGTCAAGATGATCCATTATGGGGTTATGAACCTGGTGTTGGTATTTATGTTGATGATGTTTATATAGCTCGCCCACAAGGCGCTGTATTAGATATTCTTGATGTAGAACGTATTGAAGTTTTCGTGGTCCACAAGGTAGTTTATACGGTAAAAACACTATCGGTGGCGCAATTAAATATGTCACTAAAAAAATGTCTGGTGATCTAGAGCTAGATCTTAAAGCAACTTTTGGCAACTATGGTCGTCAAGATTATAAAGTGGCAGGTAAAATTCCCGTAATAGACGACAAACTTTACGTTGGTTTTGCCTTAGCTAATTTAACGCGAGATGGTTACGGTGAGTTTTTACAATCTGACTTACCAAATCAAGACCTAGAAAATTACAACAAAGATGTTTTTGCTGGTCGAATTACTGTCGAATTCGAACCTAATGACGATTTATTTTTCCGCTTTAACTATGACAAAACAACAGATGACTCAAATGCTAAAGGCGGTTACCGTTTACTGCCGAGCATAGTCACTGATGCACCAGTACCTGACAGCGTTTATGATTCTTACACCAGTATGCCTACGTGGAATAGTGTTGAGTCTGAAGGTTTCAGTTTAACGGCAGAATATTTTATCAACGACACTTGGTCAGTTAAGTCAGTTACGGCCAGCCGCGAAAACTACTCGAAAACAAATATTGATTTTGATAATACTGCAGAGCGTATTTTTGATGTACCCGCGATTTATGACGATGAACAGTTCAGTCAAGAATTTCAACTTAACTATGACTCAGACAATTTAACTTTTGTTTCAGGCTTATACTACTTTGATGGTGAGTCTTGTGGTCACTTTGATGCAATCTTAGAAAATTTTGGCCAATCTTTAGGTTTACCCGGGTTAACTCGTGAAGTCAGCGGTTGTAACAACAGTGAAAGCTATGCGGTTTATGCACAAGGCTCTTACAACCTTACTGATAAATTATCGATGACTTTAGGTGCACGTTATACCACAGAAGAAAAAACAGCTAACGTTAATAATGGTCTAGCATTTGAAACTGTTTATCCTGAAAGTGGTTGGATACCGGGTTATGTACGTGGCGATGTTACCTTCCCTGAAGTACTAAATGACAAAGAAGATTGGTCGCGTTTTACCCCACGTGTAGGTGCTGAGTATCAATACTCAAATGACATGATGTTCTATGCTAGCTACTCACAAGGCTTTAAATCAGGCACATTTAACCCTAGAGCAGAAGGAGCAGAGCCAGCTGTAAATCCAGAAGTTGTTGACTCATTTGAAGTCGGTGTTAAAAGTGAGTGGAATGATAATTTAAGGGTGAATGCCACAGCTTTCTACCTTGATCATAAAGACAGACAATTCGTTACTGTTTTACCTTCAGAAGACAATAGCGCGTTAAGCCAACGTTTAGGTAATATTGGTAAATCTACCGCATCGGGTTTAGAGCTAGAGATTGAATATGCTGCAACTGATAGCTTAAATTTATTTGCTAATGTCGGTTTAATTGACTCATCATTTTCAGAAGTAATATCATTCGATGCAGACCTTAACAAGATAGATATTAGCGATAATTTTACTATTACTAATACCCCTGAAACTACGGCTAATCTTGGCTTTTCTTATGATATTGAAACATCTGCAGGGGCTTTTGTAGTGAATGGTAACTACTATTACCGTAGTGATTACGATTTAAACGTTACCGATAACTTACTAACTCAAGTTTCGGGGTTCACTTTTAACCAATAAAAGTGAATTATCCCTCATTCTAAGGCTTCTTGCCGCAAAGTAAAATTATCCATTTGCATGACTTGCGTAAAAAAATCGACAACCGTCTGTTC
>NZ_JACGWF010000013.1:0-60229 GCF_014077595.1 Colwellia sp. 6M3
TATTTTAGGAGTAAAATTTGAAAAATTTGATTAAATCTATTGCAATCGCTACAGCAGCATCAGGATATATTTTAGCCAGTTCAGCTATGGCTGCAGACCAAAAAATTGGTGTAGTAAACTTCCAAGAAGTTATGGGTAAAATCCCACAAACTGCAGCAGTAATGAAAAGCTTAGAAGAAGAGTTTAAAGATGAAAAAGCTGTGCTTGCCCAACTTGAGCAAGACATCAAATATCTTCAAGAAAAGCGAAAGCGCGATGGCTCTTTAATGAGTGCTAAAGAAATAGAAGAGTTAGAAGGAAAAATTGGCGTACTTTTTCAAGATTACCAAACTAAAGGCAAAGCTTTTCAGCAGAGCACTGGTGCTAGAAAAAATGAAGAAACTAACAAAATCATCGCATTGGTTCGTCAAGCAATTGATAACATTGCAGCCAAAGGCGATTATGATTTAGTACTTGAACAAAGTGCAGTTGTTTACTCTAAGCCAAAAACAGCGATCACAGAAGAAGTTGTTAAGCAAGTTAGCAAACTGAAATAATCCTTTGTTTTCAGGTAAATTGAATATAAATCACCATGATTTATATTTAATGCCTTCTCGACCATTTAATATTCCGAATCAAGTTGATTCGGAATATTGCGTTTAGCCCTATGGTGGTTAGCGCTTGTCTTTAAACCTGTACTTTAAAATTTATACTTTAGAGCACATTTAAAAGAAGTTTATTCTTATGAGTTACATTCTTGCCGATATTGCAGAAAAAATAGGGGCTGTTGTTCAGGGAGATGGACAATGTAAAATATTAAGTATAGCTACCTTAGCCTCAGCCACTTCCGGGCAAATCGCCTTTTTAGCTAATAGTAAATATAGTGAACAATTAGCAACAACTAATGCCAGTGCGGTTATTGTTACCCCAGCAGAAGCAAAAAAGTGTCAATCTAATGCCTTAATAATGGATAACCCTTATATGGGCTATGCTTTAGTGGCACAGTTACTTGATACAACACCTAAACCAGCAAACTGTATTCACCCTAGTGCTGTTATTGATGATAGCGCTATTATCGGTGATAACGTGACGATTGGTGCTAATGCCGTTATTGAAGCCGGTGTTAGCCTTTGTGAGGGTGTTAGTATAGGTGCTGGTAGCTTTATCGGTATTGGTGCAACAATTGGTGCTAATTCTACTATTTGGTCTAACGTTAGTATTTATCATGGTGTGGTTATTGGTAAACAATGCGCAGTGCATGCAAATACAGTGATTGGTTCAGACGGTTTTGGTTATGCAAATAATAAAGGTATTTGGGTTAAAATACCGCAATTAGGCACAGTGGTCATTGGTGATAATGTAGAGATTGGTGCGAGTACCACAATAGATCGCGGCGCTTTAGGTAACACTATTATCAAAGATGGTGTTATTTTAGATAATCAAATACAGATTGCTCATAATGTTGTGATCGGTGAGAATACCGCTATGGCGGCTTGTAGTGTTATAGCAGGCAGCACTGAAATAGGTAAAAATTGTGTTATTGCTGGCCTTGTCGGTATCAATGGTCATATTAATATTGCTGACGGTTGTGTATTTACTGGCATGACAATGGTCACAAAGTCATTAAATGCGCCAGGTGTTTATTCATCGGGTATGCCATGCCAGCCAAATAAAGAGTGGCATAAAAATAACGCTAGAATACGTAAGCTAGAGTCTTTAACTAAGCGGTTAAGTATTTTAGAAAAATCTAGCAAGTTGACGTCATAGTTAAGCAAAAGAGGAAGTCATTTTGGAATCGCAAAATAATATTATCGATGTTGAAGAGATCAAAACACTCATTCCACACCGTTACCCGTTTTTATTAGTTGACCGTGTGCTTGACTACACCCCCGGTAAGTCAATTCATGCGATAAAAAACGTTACAGTTAATGAACCCGCATTTATGGGACACTTTCCTAGTTATTCAATTTTCCCTGGTGTTTTGATCCTTGAAGCTTTAGCTCAAGCAAGTGGAATACTTGGCTTTAAATCTGTTAAAGATAAAAGTGAAGGTGAGTTATTTCTGTTTGCGTCAATTGATAAAGCAAAATTTAAAAAACCAGTTCACCCTGGTGACACCATGCATTTGCATCTAGAGTTTATAAAAGAGCGTCGTGGTATGTGGAAGTTTTATGCTGAAGCTAGAGTTGACGGCAAGGTAGTCTGTTCAGCAGACTTAATGTGCGCAAGAAGAGCATTGTAATATGGTGAATTCAACGTCATTGATCCATCCACAAGCCATTATTGAAGATGGCGCGATTATCGGTAAAAATGTAAAGATTGGCCCATGGACGCATATAGCTGGGAATGTGGTCATTGGAGACGATTGTCATATAAGCTCACATGTTGTAATTAACGGTCCAACAACTATCGGTAAAGGTAATCGCATATTTCAGTTCGCTTCAATAGGCGAAGACTGTCAAGATTTAAAATATGCGGGTGAATTAACCGAACTAGTGATCGGCGATAACAATACTTTTCGTGAAAACTGCACCGTGCACCGTGGCACGGTTCAAGATAAAAGTTTAACTAAAATTGGTAGCAATAATTTATTTATGGCTTACACCCATATCGCTCATGATTGCATGGTGGGGAGTAACTGTATTTTAGCTAATGGTGCCTCACTAGCCGGTCATGTTCATGTTGGCGATCATGCCATTATTGGCGGTATGGCTGGCGTACATCAATTTTGTCATATTGGGCCACATTGTTTTGTTGCAGCCAATTCACTTATTCTTAAAGATGTACCTCCTTACATTATGGCGTCTGGCCAACCTGCAAAACCTTTTGGTTTAAATAGCGAAGGCTTAAAACGTCGAGGTTTTGATGCCGATGTTATATTGCAAATTAAACGTGCCTATAAAGCGATTTACCGTCAAGGTTTAACTGTTGATGAAGCGATAGCGAAAATTAACGATACTGCACATGGCTTGATTGAATTAGATGTATTCACTGATTTTATTAAAAACTCTAGTCGCGGCATTGTCCGATAGTTTATGGTGATGTCAGTAAACTCAGAAGATACTTTGCCCGTGAATAAATCACTAGAGCCCGTGTTAACATTTGCTATGGTTGTTGGAGAGCATTCTGGTGACACCTTAGGTGCAGGATTAATGCAACAACTGCAGCTAAGCTACCCAAACGCCAAGTTTATCGGTATTGGTGGCCCTAAAATGTTAGCGCTAGGCTTTGAAAGCCTGTTTGATATGGAAGAGCTATCAGTCATGGGTGTGTTTGAAGTGCTTGGTAGATTGCGCCGATTACTCCATATTCGAAAATCATTGTATGAATATTTTGTCGCGAACAAACCCAATGTTTTTATTGGTATAGATGCTCCTGACTTTAATATTGCCCTTGAAGCAAAGCTTAAAGTACAGGCGATTAAGACAGTTCATTATGTTAGCCCTTCAGTTTGGGCTTGGCGAGAAAAGCGCGTATTCAAAATTGCTAAAGCGACTAACATGGTTTTGTCGTTATTGCCTTTTGAAAAAGCGTTTTATGATAAACACCAAATACCTTGCACCTTTGTAGGTCACTCACTTGCTGACGACATTCCTTTAGTTTCTGATAAACATAGTGCCAGAGAAGCTTTGGGCATAGAAGATAATGCCAAAGTTCTAGCGCTAATGCCGGGAAGCCGAGGTGGCGAACTGTCACGATTAGTTGAGCCATTTTTACATACTGCACAAAAGCTACTCAGCAATAATCCTGAAAAAGCCGCGGAGTTGATATTCGTGGTACCCATGGTAAGTGAAAAAAGAGCTCTGCAATTTCACCAATTACATCAACAAATAGCGCCAGAGCTTTCGGTACAAGTTATCGTCGGTAAAACTCAGCAAGTAATGGCTGCTAGCGATTGTTTATTAACTGCGTCGGGTACAGTAACCCTTGAAGCGGCCTTAATAAAACGTCCTATGGTGATTTGTTATAAGTTTAATCCGCTGACTTATTACATGTTCAAAGGCTTTGTAAAGTTGAAGTGGTTTTCATTACCGAATTTATTGGCTAATAAGGGCTTAGTGCCTGAACTTCTACAAACTAATGTTACGGTTGAAAATATATTACCATTAGTTGAAGAGCGACTGTTTGAAGATCAGTCAGCTTTGAATCAAGCTTTTACTGAAATTCATTTAGCACTTAAGCAAAATGCCAGTGAACAAGCTGCCAAAGCCGTAATCAACTTATTATAATTGTTAAGCAGAATTTTTATGCCTGTAGTTAAGAAAGTTTTTCCACCATTTGAATATCCCATTGCTTATTGTATTGCCGGTGTTGATGAAGTTGGGCGAGGGCCTTTAGTCGGTGATGTAGTGACTGCTGCGGTTATATTAGATCCGGATAATCCTATTGAAGGATTAATGGATTCAAAAAAACTGTCTGAAAAGAAAAGACAGCAACTGTCATTAGAAATTAAACAACGCGCTATTGCTTGGTCAATAGGGCGAGCTTCCCCAGAAGAAATAGATACGCTTAATATTCTTCATGCCACTATGTTGGCAATGCAACGCGCTGTTCAAGATTTAAATGTTACACCTGACTTCGTGCTAGTTGATGGTAATCGTTGCCCCACTTTTGCTCATCAAAATGGTCATATTGCCAGCCAAAGTGTTGTTAAAGGTGATGCACGCGTATCTGAAATAAGTGCTGCGTCGATTATAGCTAAAGTGGCAAGAGATGATGAGATGGTGGCCCTAGATAAGCTTTATCCTTATTATGGCTTTGCACAGCACAAAGGGTACCCTACAAAAGTTCATTTAGAGAAAATAATTGAGCATGGTGTGCTTGATTGCTACCGAAAAAGTTTTAAACCTGTCGCCAATGTACTCGCTAATGCAGCAACGCATAATAAAAATAATTAGAGCACTAGATGTCTGAAACCGAGTTAACAACAATTACCACAACTGATCCAGCGCCTAAAAACGGTAATAATCCAGCGTTTATTCACTTGCGAATACACAGTGATTATTCTATGTCAGATGGCTTGAAAAAAGTGAAGCCAATTGTCGCCCGAGCTGCAGAGCTCAATATGCCTGCCATCGCACTCACCGATCAAACAAATTTATGTGGGCTGGTTAAGTATTATCACGCGGCACATGGTGCAGGTTTAAAGCCTATTATTGGTTGTGATTTTTGGGTTCAAAGTGAGGCTTTAGAAGGTGAATTGTCGCGTTTAGTCGTATTAACCACCAATAATATTGGTTATAAAAATTTAACTGAATTAATTTCTAAAGCTTATTTACGTGGACATGTTCAGGGTAAAGCTGTCATTGATAGAGACTGGCTTATTGACCATGCCGAAGGCTTGATTTTACTTTCTGGTGGCCGCGAAGGCGACGTGGGTAAAGCGTTGCTTAAAGGTAACCAAGAGTTTGTTGAAGATATGGTGGCATTTTATCAGCAATATTTTCCAAACTGCTTTTACCTTGAGTTAATTCGAACGGGTCGAAATGACGAAGAAAACTATATTCACCTTGCCGTAGCGCTTGCTGCGAGTCATGACTTGCCTGTTGTTGCCACTAACGAAGTTATGTTCTTAAGCCCTGTAGACTTTGATGCGCACGAAATTCGTGTCGCCATTCATGATGGCTTTACTTTAGATGATAAACGTCGCCCAAAAAAATATTCTAAAGAGCAATACTTGCGAACCGAAGAGGAAATGGTCGCACTTTTTGCTGATATTCCTGAAGCACTTGCGAATTCGGTAGAAATCGCAAAACGTTGTAATGTTACTGTGCGTTTAGGCGAATATGTACTACCTGATTTTCCTACCGAAGGCTTATCGATAGAAGATTACTTAGTTAAAGTATCAGAAGAAGGTTTACAGGAAAGGTTAGAGTTTTTATTTGATAAAGACGCGCCTGACTTTGCTGAAAAACGTAAACCTTACGATGAACGTTTAGCGATTGAATTAAAAGTTGTCAATGGTATGGGCTTCCCCGGTTATTTCTTGATCGTGATGGAGTTTATTCAGTGGAGTAAAGACAATAATATTCCTGTTGGTCCTGGCCGTGGTTCAGGGGCAGGTTCATTGGTGGCTTACGCTCAAAAAATTACCGATCTCGACCCCTTGGAATACGATCTACTTTTTGAACGATTCTTGAACCCTGAACGTGTCTCGATGCCCGATTTCGATATCGATTTTTGTATGGACAGGCGTGACGAAGTTATTGATCACGTTGCAGAGTTATACGGCCGAGATGCGGTATCACAAATCATTACCTTCGGTACAATGGCAGCGAAAGCGGTTATTCGAGATGTAGGTCGCGTGCTTGGTCACCCGTACGGTTTTGTTGATCGCATTTCTAAACTTATTCCGCCAACACCGGGTATGACCTTAGCTAAAGCATTTGAAGAAGAGCCAAAGCTGCCTGAAATTTACGCCCAAGACAGTGACGTAAAAGATTTGATTGATATGTGCCGTATTTTAGAAGGCACAACACGAAATGCGGGTAAACATGCTGGTGGTGTTGTTATTTCTCCAACAACAATCACCGATTTTGCTCCGCTTTATTGTGATGAAGAAGGTAAAAATCCGGTAACGCAGTTTGATAAAAATGATGTAGAGGATGCCGGATTAGTAAAATTTGATTTTCTCGGTTTACGTACCTTAACCATTTTACAGTGGGCCATAGAAATGGCTGATGCAAAACTGCTAAAAGAGGGTAAAGAACGAATCGATTTACCTGCGATTGATTTGGAAGATAAAGCCAGTTTTAAAGTGCTATTAAAATCAGAAACAACTGCGGTTTTCCAGCTTGAATCTAGCGGCATGAAATCACTAATAGCAAAACTAAAACCCGATTGCTTTGAAGATATTATCGCTTTGGTAGCGCTGTTCAGACCTGGCCCTTTACAGTCAGGCATGGTTGATAACTTTATTGAACGTAAACATGGTCGTGAGGCTATCAGTTACCCGGATGAAACTTGGCAACATCTCGATTTAAAACCAATTCTTGAACCTACTTACGGTATTATTCTTTATCAAGAGCAGGTAATGCAAATAGCGCAGGTGTTAGCCGGTTACTCGCTTGGTGGTGCCGATATGTTACGTCGTGCCATGGGTAAGAAAAAGCCTGAAGAAATGGCTAAGCAACGTGCAGGTTTTGAAGCTGGCGCTGTTGGTCGTGGTGTTGATGGCGAGCTGGCGATGAAAATTTTTGACTTGGTTGAAAAATTTGCTGGTTATGGTTTTAACAAATCGCATTCTGCCGCTTATGCTTTAGTGTCGTATCAAACTTTGTGGATGAAAACCCACTTTCCTGCGCCATTTATGGCGGCGGTTATGTCTGCTGATATGGATAATACAGATAAAATTGTGACGTTAGTTGATGAGTGCAGCAACATGGGGCTTGATTTATTGCCGCCTGATGTTAACCGAGGGCAATATAAGTTCACTGTTAATGATGACGATCAAATTATTTATGGTATCGGCGCTGTAAAGGGCGTTGGTGAAGGTCCGATTGAAGCTATCATTGCCGCGCGTGAAAGCGATGGTGAGTTTATTGATTTATTTGATTTTTGCGCTCGAGTTGATTTGAAAAAGATCAATAAGCGTGTGTTAGAGAAGTTAATTAAATCTGGTGCAATGGATGCCCTTGGTCCCAATGCTAAAGACGGTCCTCATCGTGCGGCTCTATTTGTGTCATTACCTGAAGCATTAAAAGCAGCAGAGCAACATGCAAAAGCTCAAGCCATTGGACAGAATGATTTATTTGGTTTAATAAATGAAGAACCAGAAGATAACAGACAAACATATAAAGAAGTGCCAAAGTGGCCTGAACAACAGTGGTTAGATGGCGAAAAAGAAACTTTAGGTTTATATTTAACGGGTCACCCAATCAACCGTTACTTAAGTGAAATCAAACGCTATTCAACGGGACGTCTAGTCAGCTTGCAGCCAACCAATAAAGATAAGACAACGGTTGCCGTAGGCTTAGTGCTAGGTGTGCGGGTATTAGTCAATAAACGTGGTCGTCGATGGGCTTTGGTCACATTAGATGATAAAAGTGCCCGAATGGACATCCGCTTATTTCCAGATGACTACGATAGGTTTGCAGAATTGCTTATTTCTGACGCTATTTTGGTCTGTAGCGGACAGGTCAGCTTTGATGATTACTCCGGTGGTATTACAATGACCGCTCGAGACATAATGACTATTGCTGATGCACGGGAAAATTATGTATCGTCGTTAGATTTACAAGTCGATAAAAATCAGCTTTCAGGCCAATTTATCGAACAGTTTACAAAGGTGCTAACACCCTATAAAGATGGTATTTGCCCAATTCGCGTTTTTTATCAAAGAGATGAAGCGCAAGGTATGCTAGAGTTAGGGGTACAGTGGCGCGTATCGCCAAGCGACATGCTATTATACGATTTGAAAACCCTTTTGGGTGATGAGCAAGTCGAGTTAAAATTTAAATAAGTAGTGTTTTTTACTAACGGTACTCAAAGACAACATAGGTAAGAAAAATCATATGTCATTAAATTTTTTAGATTTTGAGCTTCCAATTGCGGAACTTGAAGCAAAAATTGAAGAATTACAATTGGTCAACAATGGTCAAGATCTTGATCTTGATTTAGAGGATCAAATTTCTCAATTACGTGAGAAAAATAACGAGTTAACAAAGAAAATTTTCTCTAATTTGGATCCTTGGCAAACGGCGCGCGTTGCACGTCATCCTCAACGTCCATATACCTTAGATTATTTACCTCGTATTTTTACGGAGTTCGATGAATTGGCAGGCGATAGAGCTTATGCTGATGATAAAGCTATTGTTGGTGGAACCGCGCGTTTAGATGGTCGTCCAGTTATGATTATTGGCCACCAAAAAGGTCGCTCAACTAACGAAAAAGTTAAACGTAACTTTGGTATGCCACGTCCTGAAGGCTACCGTAAAGCTTTACGTTTAATGAGAATGGCAGAACGTTTTAAAATGCCAATTATCACATTTATTGACACGCCAGGTGCTTATCCGGGTATTGGCGCAGAAGAGCGTGGTCAAAGTGAAGCTATAGCCATGAATTTAAAAGTGATGTCACGTTTGAACGTGCCAATCATTTGTACGGTTATTGGTGAAGGTGGTTCTGGTGGTGCACTAGCTATTGGTGTTGGTGATAAGGTAAATATGCTTGAGTATTCAACTTATTCAGTAATTTCACCAGAAGGTTGTGCTTCAATTTTGTGGAAAACGGCTGAGAAAGCGCCGACAGCAGCAGAAGCCATGGGTATTACGGCTAAGCGTATTAAAGAATTAGGGCTTATCGACAGTATTGTTGAAGAACCATTAGGTGGGGCTCACCGCGATATGGACCAAATGGCGGCATTCCTTAAGCAAGCATTAAAATCTGACCTAGCAGAACTAGACAAACTGTCTAACGAAGAATTGATTGAAAGTCGTTATGATAAGTTAATGTCATTCGGTTATTGTTAGATTCAAAATAAGCGACCTCTACAGGTCGCTTTTTATTGTCTTTATGATAACTATCGCTACAACACTCTTACCTAATATTGCTTGAACCTGTGAATAAAATTGAATCAGCCTTGGTGCAGTTTTTTAAACATACACCAGAAAAAACTATTATTATTGCCTATAGCGGCGGTGTAGATTCACAAGTGCTATTAGTGGCATTAGCTAAGTTAAAACAACAAGAGTTATTACCTAACCCTTTAGTTGTTTGTCATGTCAATCACGGTTTAAGTTCTCATGCTGATGAGTGGCAAGTATTTGCGCAGCAACAATGTGATAGCTTTTCACTGCCATTATTCACCCATAAACTACATTTAAAAAAACAAGCGCAGCAAAGCCTAGAAGCAATGGCGAGAGATGCGCGCTATAAAGTACTAATACAAACCAGTGCAGAGCCTGCGATTATCGTTACTGGACATCATCTTAATGACCAAGCAGAAACATTTATTCTTGCATTAAAACGTGGTACAGGGGTTAAAGGTTTATCTGCAATGCCGCCAAGTGCTAAATTAGCGCAACATACAGTGGCTCGCCCGTTATTAGCGATTTCGCGATCAGAAATAGTCGATTATGCAAATCAACAGCAGCTTAGTTGGATTGAAGATGAGTCAAATAACGATGAACACTTTGAGCGAAATTTTTTACGTCATCAAATACTGCCTAAATTAAATGCACGTTGGCCAAGTATTAATAAAACAATTGCGCGCAGTGCTGAGCATTGTTTTGAAGCGCAACAATTACTTGACGAATTAGCACAGCAAGATTTAACGCTTTGCCAGCTTTCAGCTTATCAACTTTCGGTGCCATGTTTAACTAAGTTAAGCGATGCACGACTTAAGAATATTTTACGCTATTTTTTATCGAACCATAATGTATTAATGCCTTCGCGCCAGCAGTTAGCACAAATATGCCAACAGCTTAATGCTGATGCTGACAAATCACCGGTTATTCAACTATCGAGTCATTGTGTTAGGCGCTTTAAGGATGAGCTTTATCTAACCACTATTTACCAAGATATTTCGGATTGGCAACATTCACTAAATCTTGACGATTTAGTCGCTAAAGATAAATTAGAACTTCAATTACCCGATAACTTAGGCGTTTTATGTATTTCGGCAAAGTTGGAAAACAGCAACGCTGATGAACATTGGCAAGCAGCTATTAAGCGCCCGAACATTAATCAAGTAGTTACGGTTAGGTTTGCTCACGAAAATCCTAAATGTTTACCGCAATATCGACAACATTCACGAGCCTTAAAGAAAGTTTTGCAAGAGCTTACAATTCCGCCATGGCAAAGAAAAAGACTACCGTTTATTTTTTATGATAATGAATTAATAGCCGTCGTAGGACACTTCGTTTGTAAACCTTTCTTAGTTGATAACAATGACCAAGCATTGTTTATTTCACGTAACAGTGAATCGTCTTTTTAAATTAGCCATACAACGAATATACTAGACAGTCACCGCTATTAAGTGGTAAAAAACTTGCACTACACGCGAGCGTGTTCATAAGTTTAATAACTCAAATAAGAAAAATTATGACAATAGAAAATAACCCAGAAAGCCATTCATTTATTACTAAACTGAAATCTATTAATATCGTAAACCAAATAATTATTGCCATTATTTTGGGTATTGCTTTAGCCCTTGCTTCCCCTGATCTAGCCATGTCATTTTCTATACTGGGGAGTTTATTTGTTAATGCATTAAAAGCGGTTGCCCCTATCTTAGTGTTAGTTTTAGTGGCTTCGTCTATTGCAAACCAAAAACCTAACAGTGAAGCTAATTTAAAGCCTATAGTTGGATTGTATTTAATTGGCACCATTAGTGCTGCGTTAGTCGCAGTCGCGCTAAGCTTTATGTTTCCTGTGCAATTAACTTTAGATATCGTTGGCGCTAGTGCGAACCCACCACAAGGTTTAGGCGAAGTATTAACAACCTTGGCATTTAAAATTGTTGATAACCCTTTTAATGCTGTAATTACCGGTAACTTTATCGGTATTTTAGCTTGGGGTTTAGGTCTAGGCTTTGCCTTGAAAAAGGGAAGTGACTCAACGAAAGTCATGGTGCATGATTTTGCTGAAGCTATTTCTAGTGTCGTAAAGCTCGTTATTCGTTTTGCACCATTAGGTATCATGGGGTTAGTTGCCAATACAGTAGCAACTACAGGCTTTGATACTTTAGGAGAGTTTAGTCATTTAGTACTCGTGCTTTTAGGTTCAATGCTTATAATTGCTTTGATAGTGAACCCGTTAATCGTGTATTTAATTATGCGTAAAAACCCTTACCCGTTAGTACTAACCTGTATAAAAGAATCAGGTATTACGGCATTTTTCACCCGTAGCTCAGCAGCCAATATTCCAGTAAATATGGAGCTATGTGAAAAGCTAGATTTACATGAGGATACTTATTCGGTATCCATTCCATTAGGTGCCACCATCAATATGGCAGGCGCGGCGATTACCATCACGGTATTAACGCTTGCAGCGGCCAATACCTTAAATATTGAAGTTGATTTTGCCACCGCTATTTTATTGAGTGTGGTTGCTGCAATATCAGCGTGTGGCGCTTCTGGTGTTGCTGGCGGTTCATTGCTGCTTATTCCATTAGCTTGTGGGTTATTTGGTATTAATACTGATATTGCGATGCAAGTTGTTGCGATAGGATTTATTATTGGTGTTATTCAAGACTCCGCAGAAACAGCATTAAATAGTTCTACCGATGTGGTTTTCACGGCTGCAGCATCGCACCATATCACTAAAAATTTAGATTAAACCTTATCTTTTAGCTTTGTTACTTTCTAATAATGAAAGTAACAAAGCTAACTTGTCATTTTTAAATCCTTCCCAATACTTATCAAAACTCACTTATGAGTTAAATATTTATAAGTATTAATTTTACCGGGTTAATCATCTGCACTTTTTAAATCGGTAAATTAGGAGCATAATAGCGCAAAAATTTAGGGAGAACCTTTTATGCCAACAGAAAATGCTTTGAAAGCACGCAGCAACAATTGTTGTGAACTATGTACATCACCAAACAACTTATCGGTGTTTCCTGTACCCCCAACAAGCGACTTAAGTGCTCAACAAAGTATTTATTTATGTGATAAATGCTTAGGGCAAGTTGAAGGCAATGCTGAACTCGATATAAACCATATGCGCTGTTTAACCGATGCTATGTGGAATCAAGAGCCTGCCGTACAAGTTATGGCTTACCGTTTGTTGCATAAGTTATCAGCTGAAAGCTGGGCGCAAGATGCGTTAGATATGATATACCTCGAAGATGCGGTTAAAACCTGGGCTGAGCAGGGGATTGCAGCGGCTGAACGAGAAGGCCCTACACGCGATAGTAATGGCGCTGAATTACAAGATGGCGATAATGTTACTTTGATCAAAGATCTAAAGGTTAAAGGGGCAAATTTTACCGCTAAGCAAGGCACTATGGTGCGAGGTATCAGTCTAACTGACAATCCTGAGCATATTGAAGGTAAAGTTAATGGTACGCGTATTGTCTTAGTTGCTAGCTATTTAAAGAAAGCTTAACTTTATCGGTAATATGATAAGTTATATAAGTACTTTCGATTAAGTTCGAAGCTAGAAAATAATTGCTAAATATAAAGCACTCTCAGTTATAACGCTGTGAGTGCTTTTTGGTTAATGGTGTTTATAAAGTTTAAGTTTAAAAGCTAAATTTAAAAGTTAAGTTTCTTAAGACTCATTTCATCAAGGCAATTAATCAAATGGGTATTATCCTCATGATAAAGCTATAACCAACGACGAACTTTGTTTTTATAATCTACGTAATTTTGTCCAAACAGTTTTATCAACATACGTTCTTCAGGCACAATTTGATACTTAGTTATATACCAAAAAAATAGTCCGCAAATAAATAAATTCAATGCATTTTCAAGATAACAAGCATATGCAATTAACGTCAAAAGCATCGCCAAATACATCGGGTTTCTAGAATATTGGTAAATACCACTATCAACAATTTGTGATGATGTTTCTGGTTTACTAGGGTTAACCGTTGTTTGGTGCTGTCGAAAACTATAAATGGCAATAAAAGCAATAATCACTGCTATCGTCAATAATAACGTCACCAAAGAAACTCTGACTAAAGGGCTTATTACTGTGGCGACATTTACTGTGGGTAAGTAGTACTGAATTATGGTCATTAAGATAGCAGCAATAGCCACTTGCAATACCGGGATAATTTTTAACTCCATCTTCATTCCTTTTAGAAGACTTTGCTTACTTATTGTTAAGCAACTTTTATGATCCTCCGCTTATACTCTAATAAAATGTTATTAAAAGTAAAGGCTCATCAAAGTAAAAACGCCAAATACACAGGTATTTGGCGTTTGTTAATCAAAGCGTTTAAAGCTTACGTTCATGTAGTGTTAGCTTTTATCTACAATATAGTCATTAACCATATCTTCAAGTACGTTAAGTGGTACAGCACCATTGGTTAACACAACATCATGGAATTCACGAATATCGAACTTATCGCCTAGCTGTTGTTTTGCTTTTGTGCGTAGCTCAACAATTTTTAACATACCAATTTTATAAGCAGTTGCTTGTGACGGCATAACCACATGACGTTCAACCATTTTTATCGCATCTGACTTAGCATTAGGTGTATTACTGACATAATATTCAATACCTTGAGCTAAATTCCATTTTTTATTGTGAATACCGGTATCAACCACTAATCGACAAGCTCGCCATAATTCCATAGCCAAGCGACCAAAGTCAGAGTAAGGGTCTTGATAGAAGCCAATTTCTTTAGGGATCATTTCTGAATATAAACCCCAACCTTCGCTGTATGCAGTGTAACCGCCAAACTTTCTGAACTTTGGAATACCTTCAAGCTCTTGTTTTAAGGCTATTTGCATATGATGACCAGGAATACCTTCATGATAAGCCAAAGCTTCCATTTGGTATGTTGGCATAGCTTCCATATCGTAAAGGTTTGCGTAGTAAATACCTGGACGTGAGCCATCAGGTGCAGGTTGTTGGTAGAATGCTTTACCCGCAGACTTCTCTCTAAACGCTTCCACTTTTTTAACTTTTAAATCAGCTTTTGGCTTAGTGATAAATAATTGATCCAACTCACCTTTCATGGTGTTAATTAATGCAGTAGCTTCAGTTAAGTAACGCTCACGTCCAGCATCATCTCCGGCATAATAAAATTGTGGATCGTGGCGCATAAATTGAAAAAATTCACTTAAAGTGCCTTTATAATTCACTTTTTTCATGATTACGCGCATTTCATCATGTATACGAGCAACTTCATCTAAGCCTATTTTATGAATTTCATCGGCGGTTAAGTTGGTAGTCGTTGTACGTTTTAAAGCGTTGTTATAAAACTTATCACCGTTTGGAAATTTCCATGCGCCATCAGTGGTGTCGGCTTTTTTCTCTAGCTCAACTAAGTAGCTGACTAATGCTTGATATCCCGCTTTAAATTCAGTGGTTAATGCCGAAGATAACTTAGCTGTTAGTGCTTGTTTTTCTGTATCGGTAATATCTAATTTGTCTATTTTTGAAGTAAAATCTGCATATAGCGTGCTATCAGCGCCATTATCAAAAGGTGCGCCAACCGTTAAGTTTTTAGAATCTCGAATAACATGACCAAAAACAAATTTTGGTGCAATTATGCCTTTATTGGCTCTGATTTCAAGTTGGTCTATTAACTGTTCAAGTAACACTTTTGAGTTTTTTACACGAGCAATATAGTCATAAGCTTGCTTAGTGTCTTTAATGCTATGTTGGTTGATTAACAATGCAGGTATTTGTGAATGAACGCCAAACATTTGATTAACAGGATAGTTATGATGACGCCATGGGTAATCAGCGATTTGTTGTTCTAGCTTTTGCGTTAGGAGTTGAAAACTTAATTTTGTTTGCTTATCAAGGTTGTTTACATTGATGACTTGTATGCGCTGCAATGCTTCTTTTGCGAAAGCTAGCTCTTTGGCACTATTTTCCTCTGAAAGATCTTGCCACTTATCGTAATCAATTTTAATACCAAGGTAAGTTTGTCTAACAGGGTTACGGTTAACACCCTCCATAAAAATAGTGTCAAATAGCTCATTTGCTGCTTTAGAAGCGTTAACTGTACTATTTAGTTTTTCTGTAGGCGACATTGCAAGAGCATTATTGCCTTTAGCTTGTGTTGTAGTTTCATTACTACAAGCAGCAGCTAATAACGCTGTGATAGAGATAACAATAAGTGATTTATTGAAGGTCATGTTAATTTCCTATTTTAATTTATGTGCTATATTGCCGCTATTTTTACTAGGCGATCAAGCTAACCGCGCTCAGTGGCTGATTTTTTGCGGTAACTTCCAGTATGTCTTATTTATTTTAGGTGTTTTATTTAAGGTATTACCTCAATACCTAACTTGCTATAGTAGGTTCATTGATTAATCAATTAATCGTGTGTTATGTCAAATGTAACCCATGCTGTAAATGCAAGTAACGACAACATCAAGCATTCTGCGATTATTAGTTTTCGCCGAGCAATAGCAAGTGATAGAGACTTTCTTTTAAACCTGCGAAAAGCATCGATGGAAAAGCATTTAAATAATGCGGGCATTTATCTTGATGATAATGCGCATTTACAACGTATTGATGAATTTTTTGCTGATTCTCACCTTATCTTATATAAAAAGCGTCCTGTTGGTTTATTAAAGTTAGGTCTGTTTGCTAATAAAATCCACGTACGCCAATTTCAATTACTTCCTACGTTTCAAGGGGTAGGTATTGGCAGCAAAGTATTAGAGGCAATAAAGCGTAAGGCGCAAGAAAAAAGGCTTAACATAACGTTAAATGTGTTAATTAATAATCCCGCGAAACAGTTATATCTTCGACACGACTTCGTCGTGATTTCCAGCAATGAACTCGAATTTCAAATGCATTGGCAATGCCAGTAATTAAAACGTTAATTGTTGATTGATAAATAACATACAAATTCAGCGTTATTATTGGCTAAACGCTGAATTTTTATGTTTGTATCAAACTAAATGAGATAAGTTGTTACGTTTTAAAGGTAAGATTTTAGTAAATTTTACCTTTAGCCCGCACCTCTGCTTTATCAATACGTGTTGGTGTTGCCGTACCGTCAACTAAAGGCTGAGTTCCTGTCGCTAATGTCTCAATTACCTTATGCATCGACGATAAATCTAAGCTGTTAATATCGTCTGTTACTTTGTGATAATGTTGATCTTTATCAAGCTGTGTACTACTAAAACTATGTGCAGCTACGCCTAAACGGGCTAATGTTGCGTTATCTGAGCGATAAAATAAGCCTTGCTCAGGATATGGATCTTGATAGATTTGCGTATTTAGCTCAACGAGGTTTTTATTGAGTAGGGCACCTAAATTTGAGCGATCCATTCCTGTCATCCAAAGGGTACCAGCACCAAACTTTGAAGGTTTACCGATCATTTCAATATTAATCATAGCAACGACATTGTCGGGGTTAAGTTGCTGTGAAAAATACTTTGAGCCAAAACCACCAATTTCTTCTGCTGTAAATGCGCTAAACATTAATGTGCGCTTGTTATCACCTTTTTGTGCGAAATATTGCGCTAAATTTAATACCGCAGTGGTGCCTGAAGCGTCATCATCAGCACCATTATAAATTTGTTTGCCATCTTCTGTTACGCCCAAATGATCATAGTGCGCTGAGTACAAAACGATTTCTTCTTGGCTTTGTATACCCGGTAACACTCCAACAACATTAGTTAATGTTTGCTGGGTAATTTTAGCACTGGCATTTACGCTATAATTTTTAATTTCGCTTTCGTCACTTAATACCAACACAAGTGCGCCTTGATGATCAAGTGAGAGTTTAGTTAAACCACGGTTAAAATAGCCTTGATAAGCTTTAAATGTTTTAGCGTGTGTATTATTGATTACAACGAGATGTTGCCCACCTTGTAGGTTTAACTCACTTAAGGTTTTTCGCATATCATCATCTTTACCCACAAGATGTACTTGAGCACTTTTACTCTGCCAATTAAGCTGTTCAATCGTGGTGGCTAAGGCCGTATTTTCAAGGCTAACCTCTTGACCATTAAGCGTAATGGTATGTAGTTGAGGTTGGATTTTATTTACGGTAAACGTTTGAAAAAAACTTTTGTTATTTAGCGGCTTAAGTCCAATTTCAGTAAATCTTTCTGCAATATAGTTTGCCGCTTTGTCGATTTCTGGACTAAAACTTGCTCTACCCTTTAAATCGTCAGACGCTAAATAGGTAATGTCTTTTATGACTTGTTCAGACGGTATTATTTCTCCAACACTATAAAATGAGCTAGTCATGAAGAGCGTTGCAATGATCGATTTTTTAGTTAAATGGAGGTTTTTTTTAGCGTACGAGTTTAATGTAGTCATCATAGTTTTATTTGAATTGTTATGCAGTATTACGCAGCATGAAAATATTAATGCTTACTATTGAACATCTAAAAACATAAATCAATAGTCAGCAGTTAGCTGATATTGCTTATAAAATTGAAAATAAACTTAAGTAAGCTTACTTAAGTTTATGAAGCTCAATCAATAATGACTGTTCACCGCTGGTTAGCCAAACTTGTCCATCTTGAATGCTGACTTGTAATTCCATCGAACGGTCAGCGAGCAATGCTAAAGCTTGGGTAGTTTCCTCACTAAAGCTTTCTATTGAAAGTTTGTCGAATTGATTTAACTTGCTTTTAGATTGTTGCCACCAAGTATCTACACTGCTGCCAAAGCAATATAACTTAACTTCTTGCGCACGGTTACAGGCTTTTTTAAGACGTTTTTCATCAAGTTGACCTAGCTCAATCCATAGCTCAATTACTTCGCTGTAATTAATGCGCCAAATGGCAGCTTCATCTTCATCGCTAACACCTTTACCAAATTGCAGGTTTTCACTGGCATTTAATACATAAGCAATCAGGCGGATCATCATACGACGATCATTTTCAGAAGGGTGCTGGGCAATGGTTAATTGAATAGTGTCATAATAGTTACGATCCATATCCGATAAATGAATAGTCGCTTTATTGATGGTTGATTTTAAGGCCATGAAATTTGAATAATATTTTAAATAATTAATTCAGTATATTAACGCGTATTAAGCGCTCGTGATAGCAACTTATTAGAAATTGAACACAGAGTAATTTTTGGCGAGGACTCTTTGACTTTTATTTTTGCGTTTATCGTATTGTGAAGACAGTATTAATCAATAAATTGGCGATGAAAAATTATCTTATCGTTTACATTATTAGGGTTAATTGAAAGAGAAAACACCAGGCTAAAGTTAAGGAGTAAACTTAACTCACCATGGTGTTATTAATGTTTAGACTTATTATTGTCGATTAATATCTTACGCGGTATTTCCACCGTCAATTGAAATAGCGGTGCCGGTAATTTGTGCTGCACAGTCTGAAGCAAGGTAGAGGCATAATGCTGCAACTTCGTCAGGTTGCGTAATACGACCCGTTAAACTGTCTGCATTGTTATCAACCATGGCTGTTTTATAATCAATACCTCGTTGAGCTGATTCAATTTCTAGCATGGGGGTATCAACATCTCCAGGACAAATAGCATTAATGCGTATTTTATCTTTTGCATGATCAATCGCCATCGCTTTAGTTAGTAATACCAAGCCCCCTTTACTCGCACAGTAAGCAGCGGCCAATTCACCACCTTTTAAGCCCCAGTCTGACGCTATATTTAAAATGGTACCGCCATTTTCGGTCATATGAGGAATTGCCGCTCGAGATAAATAAAATGGCGCATTCAAGTTAACTGATATGGTATCTAGCCATTGACTATCAGACGTATCAGTTGCCGTTGAGCGATAAATAATACCGGCACAATTTATTAGTACATCTATGCGGCCAAAACTGGCAAGGGTAAATTTAATCAATGCGTTACAAGCTGCACTTTGTGCTATATCACCAGTCCACATAACCGAATTAGGTAAAGTACTTGCTAAGGAGCTAAGACGCGCCTCATTTCTACCCGCAAGAACAATGTTAAAGCCTTGCTGGTGAAATTTGAGTGCAGCCGCGGCCCCAATGCCTGAACTTGCGCCAGTAATAACGACAACTTTAGTCATAATATGATCCAAAATCTGCGATTATCTAACTACTAATAGATTTAGTTTCTAGGAAATCCTCAAAACCAAACTCACCCCATTCACGGCCATTGCCTGATTGTTTGAAACCGCCAAAAGGTGAAGTATAAATATGAGACGCACCATTAATACAAATCATACCTGCACGTATTTTCCTTGCTACATTTTGTGCTCGCTCAGGGTTGCCTGACTGAATAAAAGCAGCTAAACCGTATGGAGTATCGTTGGCAATTTTAATCGCTTCGGCTTCATCGGCATAAGGGATCATCACTAACACGGGACCAAATATTTCTTCTTGAGCAATAGTCATATCGTTAGTGACATCGCTAAAAATAGTCGGTTTAGTATAATATCCTGTGTCAAAACCTTCAGGTTTACCAACGCCTCCGGCAAGTAATGTTGCACCTTCATCAATGCCTGCTTGGATCATAGCTTGAACCTTTTCAAAATGACCTTCGCTCACTAAAGGACCAATATGATTACCATGCTCAGCAGGGTTCCCCACTTTGACTTTAGCTACGGTTGCTTTGGCTACTTCGAGCGCTTGTTGATACTTACTTGCCGGCACTAACATACGCGTAGGCGCATTACATGATTGACCCGTGTTACTCATACAATGTAATACACCTTTTTTTACCACTTTATCGATATCAGCATCGTCTAAAATGATATTAGGTGATTTACCGCCTAGCTCTTGTGCGACACGCTTAACAGTATCTGCAGCAGACTTAGCAATAGCAATGCCGGCTCGAGTAGAACCGGTAAATGAAACCATATCGATGTCTTTGTGCGCAGAAATGGCTGAACCAACACCCATGCCGTCACCATTTACCATATTGTAAACGCCAGCAGGATAACCAGCATCATGTATCATTTGGGTAAATAATTGTGCCGATAATGGCGCAATTTCACTGGGTTTAAGGATCATGGTACAACCTGTTGCAAGTGCCGGCGCAACTTTACAAGCGATTTGGTTAATAGGCCAATTCCACGGAGTAATAAACCCACACACGCCTACAGGTTCTTTAACAATTTGTGCATTGCCCAAAGTACGTGAAAATTCAAATTCTTTTAACGCAGCTAAAGTTGACTCAATGTGACCTTTACCACAGTCGGCTTGTGCGTTTGTAGAGAAATCGATAGGAGCGCCCATTTCTAATGAAATAGCATGTGCCATTGCGTCATAGTTATCCATGTATTGTTTTAACAGCGATTCTAGTAATGAAATTCGCTCTTCTACGCTACTGAAGCCAAAAGTTGCAAAGGCATTTTTAGCAGCGGCAACGGCTAAATCTACATCTTGACTTGAACCAAGCGAAATAATGGCAATCTCTTGTTCAGTTGCAGGGTTAATTACAGCAAAGTCTTTTGCAGTTAATGGGTTAACCCATTGACCATTAATATAAAATTGACGAAGGTCTTTCATGTAAATCTCCAAAATTTAATTATATGTATATGAATGATTATCTCTAAGCATCACATTGATTTATTATTTTTTTCTTTGAATCTTTGGTTTATCGCTGCGCCAAAAGCGGAGAATAAACTGCTTGATAACTTGTCTTGCTGATACTGCCACTCGGGGTGCCATTGTACACCAACAACAAAATTTCCATTTTCATTACAACTAATCGCTTCAACTAAGCCATCGGGTGCTAAAGCTTCAACTTTTAAACCTTTGCCCAAGGTTTTAATGCCTTGTCCATGTAATGAGTTCACCGTATGGGTGGTGGCACCTAATATGTTTGCCAAAACGCCATCTGTGGTTAAGGTTACTTGATGTGCAGGAGCATATTGTTCATCACGTGTGCCTTTTTTGTTTTCTCGATGCTCAATAAATTGTTCATGATGGAACAAGCACTGATGAAGTTCTCCTCCCATTGCCACATTGAGTTCTTGCATACCACGACATACCGCAAGTAAAGGAATACCTTTTGCAATCGCAAGTTTGATTAAAGGTAAGCTTGAACCATCTCTTTGTTTATCGTGGCTTTCGGGGGTTGCTGATGCTTCTGTGCCGTAATGATGAGGTTCAACGTTTGAAGGACTACCAGGAAAGAATACACCGTCAAGTTGTTCGAAAAAGTCAGCATCAAAAAACTCAGTTAAAGATTCAAGATCTTGGGCTGCAGGTTGCGCCGGAATTAAAATAGGAATTGCATTCGCCCCGTGGGCAATGGCATTAATATATTTTTCTCCTACGCCGTGAAAGCCATTAAGACCATTTTTTATCACATCACAAACAATTCCAATTACCGGTTTTTTAAAATTCACCTTCTTTTTTCTCCTCATACAACTCTTTTGGGGTAATCCAATCGTGTGGATTTTATGTGAAACTATTAAACATGAAGAGAGCAAATGCGGCTATAACCCAATAGTGTAGCCAACAAATTCGAGCATTTTATTATATAAAGAGAATAGTTATGAGCAGTAACAATACAACACTAAATACGTTAGATAAAACACATTTTTTACATCCTTTTACTGACTTTAAAGAATATAAAGCAACAGCTACTGCAATTTACACTAAAGCTGAGCATATCTATATTTATAATGAGCAAGGTGATCAGTTAATTGATGGTATGTCTGGGCTGTGGTGTTGTAATTTAGGTTATAGCCAACCGAAAATTAACGAAGCTATTAGTAATCAATTAAATAGCTTACCTTTTTATAATAGTTTCTTTCAGTGTACGACTGATGTAACGGTACAAATGGCTAAAGCGTTGGTTGATATTTCTCCAGCACAGTTTAATCATGTGTTTTTTACTAACTCAGGTTCTGAAGCAAACGATACCAACATACGTTTAGTGCACCGTTACTACGACTTACTCGGCAAGCCAAGCAAGAAAATATTCATTAGTCGTCATGGTGCTTATCACGGTTCAACTATTGCTGCCGGTTCGCTAGGTGGCTTTAGTGGCATGCATAAACAATACACCGGCCTTAGTTATGTTGAGCATATTGGCCAACCTAACTGGTTTACTGAAGGTGGCGATATGGATAAAGCTGAATTCGGTATTAAAGTTGCTCAAGAACTAGCTGCTAAAATTGATGAGCTTGGTGAAGAAAATGTGGCGGCGTTTATTGCTGAACCTATTCAAGGGGCTGGCGGTGTTATTGTACCGCCAGAAACCTACTGGCCAGAAATATCACGCATTTGTAAAGAGCGTGATATTTTATTAATCAGCGATGAAGTTATTTGTGGTTTTGGTCGCACCGGTGATTGGTTTGGCGCACAAACTTTTGGCTACGAACCTGATTTAATGACGTTTGCAAAAGCTGTTACTAATGGGTATCAACCTCTAGGTGGCGTGATGGTAAGTGATAAAGTCGCTGATGTATTAGCGGCTGACGGTGGAGAGTTTACGCATGGTTTTACTTACTCAGGTCATCCGGCCGCTTGTGCTGCAGGTATCGCCACCATCGACATTCTTAAAAATGACAAAGTAATTGAAAATGCAGCAGCTGATATCATGCCATATTTTCAAGCACAACTTCGCACGTTAGCGGATCACCCCATTGTTGGTGAAGTACGTGGTATGGGTATGGTTGCAGCCTTAGAAATTGCTAAAAACAACTCAGCTAAAGAACGATTAGCCCCCGATTGTGCTGGCGGAGCTATGGTGAAAACACATGCCATTAACCATGGCTTAATGGTGCGCTCAGTAGGTGATGCCATTGTAACTGCACCGCCAATGGTATGTACTCGAGCAGAAATTGACTTGTTAATTGCTCGTTTGACTATAGCACTAGATTACACAGCGAAACATTACGGTATAAAAACTTAATTAATAGAAACAAAACAACAAGAAAAAGTCAGACTATTTTAGTCTGACTTTTTTGTTTTATTACAGGAAAAATACCAAAGTGAAGTTTATTGTTAATAACTGTTATAACGTACATATTATGACTTGCGCTTTAGTATTATATTCATAACAATGGTATCCATAAGCAGGTATCTAATTAAAAGTATTAAAATATTATGTCTTACATTGCAAAGATTGCTGAAGTTTCCTCGAGCTGGATCGATAGTTTAACAGAACCTGACTTTTCGAAAAAACTCGCTGCAGGATTGAAGCAACTTGTAGAGAGTAATGATGTAACCATTATATTATTTAGACATTCAGGTTTACCTACCCTTGAATACTTTGACGACCCGAAAAAGGGCGGTAGTAATAATATCGATTTATTTGTCAAAGGTGCTTTTTTAATCGACCCATTTTACTTAATGGCAACCCAGAAAAAGCAACGTGGTTTTTTTCATTTTAAAACCATAATGCCTTCAGGCTTTAAACAAACTGAGTTTTATCGTACTTGGTACTGTAATTCAGGTCTTAATGATGAAGTGGGCTACCTTATTTCATTGCCTAATAATGACTTTATCAATATTTCCTTGGGGCGCACTGGCGGGCTGAAAAACTTTTCAAAAAAAGAATTAACATTATTAGCCGATATTTTCCCATTGATAGAAAAAGTTTGTCAGCAACATTGGCAACAAATATTGGTTAGTGATGATTCTTCAAATATCAGGGTTAGAATGCAACATGCTTTAGATCACTTTGGGGCTTCGATTCTAACGCAAAGAGAAAAACAAGTTGTGCACCTAATTTTACATGGCCACACCACTAAAACTGTTTCTGAAGAATTAAATATTGTAGTTGAAACGGTAAAGTTACATCGAAAGCATGCTTATGCCAAACTTGATATTAACTCTCAATCTGAATTGTTTTACTTATTTATTGACTCATTAATGAGTGAAGAAGAGTATGCTAAAGGTGATCCGCTAACTAATTATATGTAATTAGCGAGCGGATATGGCTTATTTTCATAAGAAGTTACAAGTAAGTTTCGTATTCAAGTGTTGTTATTTTAGTCGTAAACTCTTCCAATTCTTGCTCTTTAGTCGTGGTGAACACCCGCTGAAATTCTGCTCCAAAGTATTCTTCGATAAACTTTGAATGTTTAAAGTGCTCAATTGACTCTAACCATGTGCTAGGTAAGCTTGGTTTAATCTGAGTATAGGCGTTTCCTGTAATTGGCTCAGGAGCCGCGAGTTTATTTTCTATACCATATAACATACCTGCAATAATCGCTGTAGCGACTAAATATGGATTTGCGTCTGCGCCAGCAACTCTATGCTCTATACGCATGGCTTTATGGTCTCCGGCCGGTACTCTTAGAGCTACCGTGCGGTTTTCATAACCCCAAGTTGGGGTCATAGGCACATGTGAGCCTTCTTTAAAACGGCGGTATGAATTTAAATGCGGTGCAAAAATTAGCATACAATCTTCTAACGTTGCTAAACAACCGGCAATAGCATGTTGCAGTAATTCATTACCTTCATCTGTATCGTTGTCAAAAGCATTGTTACCGTCTTTATCGAGTAAACTACAATGCATATGCATGCCGTTGCCAGATAAGTCGGCGAATGGTTTAGCCATGAATGATGCTCGCAAATCTAATTGCTGTGCTACGCCTTTAATCGCACGCTGAAGCATTAAGGCTTGATCAGCCGCTACTAGCGCATCAGGTTGATGATATAAGTTAATTTCATATTGTGAAGGCGCTGCTTCAGTGATCAATGTATCAATGGGCAAGTTTTGCGCTTGAGCAGCGTCACGCACGCCGTGCATAAAATCACTCATATCTTGCATGCATTCTAAACCATAGGTTTGACCTGCATTAACACCAGAAGAACTTAGTTGGCTATGAACGGGTTGGCCTAGCTCATCATTCTCGTTCTCAAATAGACTAAATTCCATTTCAAAAGCGGGCATTGCCGATAAACTGAGTTTGTCAAAGCGCTGCATAATGTTTTTTAAAATATTACGGACATCGTATGCACAAGGCGTGTTGTCAAAGTTATTCAACGACATCAAAATTTGCGCGGTTGGTCTACTTAACCAAGGCACTGTTGAAAGTGTACGTATGTCTGTAATACAAACACCATCTTCATCGCCACTTTGGTAAACCCAACTACTAGGGTCACGGCCCCAGATATCAAAAGCAATGGCAGTTAATGGTAATTTAAGACCACCTTTAATGACTTTTTTGATGTTTTTTCTTTCTATCCATTTACCTCTTAGTTTACCGTTTATATCAGGAAGAATAACTTCAAAAATTTCAATAGCAGGGTGGTCTTTGAGAAATTCATTTAGAATTTCAGCATCACTTAAAGACATAATTATCTCTGTAAAATAGAGGTTAAATAAAATTTAACCTAGAAAAAAAGCCCCTAGAGCAAACCCTAGGGGAGTCAACGAAGTGAGTTTAGAAGGTCATGTCAAAGCTAACACCAACGGTGCGAGGTTTAGCTGGCCAAACAAATGTATTCACTAAACCAAAGCCATTTTTGTTATCGGCATCAGCATTTTCCCAACCACGTTCATAGTAGTCAGCATCGGTAACGTTATCTATGTATAAGCTTACTGACCAATCGTCATTGCTTTCATACATGGCACGTAAACCAAGCTCATTCCAGCTATCAACTTTAGCTGTTTCATAGTTACCTGGGCCACCATAGATTTCACTTTGGAAAACCCATTTGGCCATCAAGGTTACTATACCATCATCCATGTAATGAAAATAAGACGTAACCACAGAGCCACTTAATTCAGGCGCCATTGGTAATTTATTACCTAACGTTCCGTCACCAGCTTCAATTTCTTTGGTTATTTCACTGTCCATCCAAGCGCCCGCTATACGGAAATCCCAATTGTCAGTCGGTGTCCAATGCATATCAGCTTCGATACCATGGTTTTTTGCTTCACCAACGTTTTTAACAAGCTGTGAACCGCTTTCAAAAATGATCATTTGTAAGTCTTGATAATCATAGGTGAAATAAGCAAGGTTTAGTTGCATTGAATTATCTAGCAACATCATTTTACTACCAATTTCATAGCTGGTTGTTGTTTCAGGTTCAAAGGCAAGCGGTTCACTGCCAGCAGCTAATGGGCCACCGTATTCTTGTGAACCATCATTCATAATACCAAAAGTAGAGTAACCACCTGATTTGTAACCTTTAGCCGCATTGGCGTATAAATTGATTTTGTCAGTTAATTCGTAAACAGCGGCAATACGTGGGGTAAAATCTGACCAAGTATCTTTTGCTTGAACCGGGCCGTCTGTGTACCATTCAAACACAAAAGTATTACCTAATGCACCACCTGAATCTAATACCTCAATGCTCATATCTTTTGTATCACTGGTGTAACGAGCACCTACTGTTAAGTCAAGTTTTTCAGTGGCTTGCCAAGTAATATCACCGTAAACAGACCAACCTGTGTTCTTTAAAATATCTATATTAGTTTCAGGTTTGTTAGTCAGTAAGTCTGCGGGGTCAATATCATCTTCCCAATAGGTTTCCCAGTTTACGTCATCACAACCTGCCGCAGGGCCATCGAAGTCTGCAGAATCGGTTAGAGAAACCGCTTTACATAAAGCGTCTTCATCGTAAGAGTTAATAAAAGTTGCATCAATATCTTCTTGATAAACACTCGCGCCAATAAACCAATTAATACTACCATCACCTTGATAATTTAATCTTAATTCTTGGCTGGCATAATCAACGGTTTGATCTTGTCCGTAGTTATTAATTAGCTCGGGTTGTGCGTCAAAATCTTCCAAATAAGCAAAGTCATACGTCTTGTAACCCGTAATAGAGGTTAATAAATATTCATCAGACAAGGTAAATTCGACATTGGCTTGCAGTGAAAGTATTTCACCACGGTCATATCCTTTACCTTTGCCGTAATCTATATTGACTTTATCTTTAGCTACTGCACTGACTTCAGTCCAATATACCGAAGGGTCTTGCTCTCTATCTTCATAAGTTGCGCGAAAAACAGCATCGATATCATCACCTTCGTAGCGCAGTGACAAACGTGTAGAACTAATTTCACTACCACCAAGATCACCACCACCAGCAACATTTTCTAACCATGCGCCTTTAGAAACAAAATTTCCTGCCGCACGAAAGTACCAGTTTTCAGATAAAGGGATATTTACCATCCCGGTTATTTCTTGGGTATCATACTGAGCAACAGTGACACCAACTTTAGCTTCAAAGTCAGAGATAGGTTTGTTGGTGGTAATATTAATACCGCCTGCTATTGCATTTCGACCGAATAAAGTCCCTTGTGGACCTTTTACTACTTCAGCACGTTCCATATCGTAAAATGACATTTGAACACCGCCATTACGACCGGCCCACAAACCATCAGTAAAAATAGCGACTGATGGATCACCACCAATACCAAAATCATTTGTGCCTATGCCACGAATAGAAAGTGCATCAATAAAACTGTCTTCTGTTTTACCGTTAAAACCAGGGGTTAAATCTACTAAGCCTCGAACATCTTCAATACGAAGTTGGTCCATCATATCGCCATTAAAGGCTGATACGGCAACCGGTACGTCTTGCACAGACTGTGTACGTTTTTGTACTTTAACTTCAATAACTTCTATTTCACTAGCCACTGCATTATTTAAGCCTAATGCTAAAAACAATGGCGACAGTTTAAATAAACTGGGGGCGATGAGCTCGGGTTTTAGATTCATAATTTAGCCTATAATAGTGTTGTTTATATTTCTCTGCGTCACCAAGGGTGATAGCGTGATACAGGTTGTTTAATATTGTTATTATTTTTTGCTTTTATTTTATGCAAAATTAGAATAGTTAATTTACATATATCGGAACATACCCCTATCAGGTTAGAGTGATTTTGATTCAAAAATCACAGTGGAAAAATTTACCCTTATTAAGTGAGTCAATATCCCCCTATAGGGGTAAATTAATCGTAACTTTTTTATGTAAGACTGAATGACATACTAAATATAATAATATGATTAATCGGTTAGGCTATCGAATACTAAGTTCAAGATAACCGAGATAACTCATTAACTTGATAAAAGAGAACACCTTGATGACAAAAAAAATATTAGGAAAGAAAGATCTAGTTCTTTTTACCGTATCAGCCATTCTGCTTTTAGATACTTTAGCTTCAGCCGCCTCAGTTGGAGTATCTAGCATTTTTTGGTGGTTATTTCTTAGCGTAGTATTTTTTATTCCTTTCGCGCTGATCAGTGCTGAAATGTCATGTTCATACCCTGCACAAGGTGGCATATACGCATGGGTTAAAACTGCTTATGGTAGTCGTTGGGCTGCAAGAGCTTCCTGGAGTTACTGGATTAACACCGCGGTGTGGATCCCCGCTATTTCTATTCTGTTTGCCGGTATATTTAAGCAAATGTTTTTTCCAGACTTAAGCCTTTATGGCCAAATAGGTATTGGACTTTTACTGACTTGGATTACTGTTTTAGTAAATATAGTGAGTTTAGATGTCGGTAAATTGATACCAGATACTGGCGCTATTTTCAAAATAATCATTTTTATTGTGATTATTGTTGGTGCCTTTAACTATGTTGATGAACATGGCATGGCGAATGATTTTACAATAGCTGCGCTTAAACCTGATTGGCAAGCAAGCTTTCAATATATTCCAGCTATTATTTACGGCATGTTAGGTTTTGAATTAGTCAGTGCTAGTAGTGAAGAAATGAAAGACCCCGCGAGAGATATGCCAAAAGCGGTACTCATTTCAGCTTTAATTATTATTGTGCTTTACATGTTAGGCACTGTCGCTATGTTAGCCGCTATTCCTGCTCAAGATATAAATCTTGTTGAAGGATTAATGGACACATTATATCTTTTATTTGGTCAATCAACGGCTGGAAAAACCTTCGCGATGGCACTAGGGGTTATGGCATTGTTTACCTTTTTCTCAAATGGTGTTACATGGGCATTAGGGTGTAATCGTGCTGCTGCAGAGGCTGCAAAAACTGGTGAGTTACCCGCTATTTTCGGCTTAGCAAGTAAAAAAACAGGTACACCTTTAGGGGCTAGTATTATGATGGGATTAGTGAGTACAGGTACAATCGTGCTTTACGGCTTTCTATCTGGATCGAATGAAGATTTATTCTGGTCATTATTTGCTTTTAGCGCGGTTATTTTTATGTTGCCATATATCGGCATGCTACTCGCATTTGTTAAAGCTCGTGTAGAACATCCAAATCATTCTCGCCCATATAAAATACCTGGTGGATTATTCTTTGCACGTTTAGCAGCTTATTCATGTATAGCAGTTTTAAGCTTTGCGATTGTGTTATTTATCTATTCCCCTGAAGAAGGTATGCAATGGTCAGTGTTTATTGGTGTTGTCGTGACACTTATCATTGGTGAATTAGCCATAAATTCGGCTGAAAAGACAAAAGCTGATACAAAAGAGAAGTTAGAACTGGTTAACGATTAATAAAATTAAATAATAATTTAATAATCAAGATATAGACCAACTTAATATTAAGTTGGTCTTTTTGTATCATCAGATTAATTAGTCAAACGGGTATTACATTTAGGTATTCTTTGCTCGCTATAGTGATTATCAATTTCCTTACTGATGTATCTATACTCTTACTCTCAGGTAGCATTTAACTTGAAGATAATGAGTTAGCTAACAGTCGCATTAGAAAAAAGTTTTTTAATGTTTTCCTCACTATATTTAAGCAGTGAAGATAAAACCTGATGGCTATGTTGGCCTAAGTCAGGTGAAGCACTGTTATATTGTAAAGGTGTCGCAGAAAGATTAATGGGCGATGCAATTGTATTGATTAATTCGCCTTGTTGATTGGCTACTTGCCTAACCATTGCACGATGTTTAACTTGTGGGTGATCAAAAACCTGCGCTAGGGTATTAACCGGGCCACAAGGTACTGCAACAGACTCAAGTTGCTTAATCCACCAGTTTGTAGAATACGAGGCGAGTTTGGTGGCGAGAATAGGGATCAGCTTTTTACGGTTAATTACACGTTGAGCATTGGTAGCAAACAAAGTATTTTCTGAAAGCTCTAAACAATGAGCCACCTGACAAAACTTAACAAATTGACTGTCATTGCCAATGGCTAGAATAATACTGCCATCTTGCGTCGCAAAGGTTTGGTAGGGCACAATATTTGGGTGTCCATTACCCAGTCTATCTGGGTTTTTCCCTGTAGCTAAATAGTTCATACCTTGATTAGCTAATGTCGCTACTTGTACGTCTAGTAGGGCAATATCAATATGCTGACCTTCATTGCTTTGATGACGAGCCATAAGTGCCGCCAAAATAGCATTACAACTGTACAAACCTGTCATAACGTCGACTAGTGCAACACCAACTTTCATCGGCATTCCATCAGGTTCGCCAGTTAAGCTCATCAAGCCACCTTCACCTTGGATCATGGCATCGTAACCGGCTTTATGGGCACTTGGGCCGCTTTGTCCAAAACCTGTAATAGAGCAATAAACTAAACCAGGATTAAGCGCTTTTACACTTTGATAATCTAAACCATACTTAGCCAGTCCACCAACTTTATAGTTTTCAATTAATACATCAGCTTGAGCAATTAAATCTTTAATTACTTGTTGACCTTGTTGCTGAGTTATATCAATAGCAATCGATTGTTTATTGCGATTTACACAGTGAAAATAAGCGGCTTGTGGCGGCTGTTTTTCGTCAGCTTCTTTTATAAAAGGAGGGCCCCAAAAGCGCGTATCATCACCTTTTTGAGGGCGTTCTACTTTAATAACTTCAGCGCCCATATCAGCTAACATTTGTGAAGCCCAAGGGCCCGCTAAAATGCGACTTAAATCGACAACTTTGATGTTCCCCAATGCGCTAGTCATTAGCAAAAAGCCTGATAACCTGTGATAGCACGGCCTAAAATAAGGGCGTGAATATCATGCGTACCTTCGTAAGTGTTAACGGCTTCTAGATTGATCATATGGCGAATTACGCCAAACTCATCACTAATACCATTACCACCGTGCATATCTCGAGCAACACGAGCAATATCAAGCGATTTACCACAGTTATTACGTTTTAATAATGAAATGAGTTCAACCGGACATTGATCTACATCCATTAAACGACCCATTTGCAAACACCCTTGTAATCCAAGTGATATTTCAGTTTGCATATCTGCTAGCTTTTTCTGAATTAATTGGTTTGAAGCCAAAGGACGACCAAATTGGTGGCGATCTACACTGTAAGTTCTTGCCGAATGAAAACAAAACTCTGCTGCACCTAGCGAGCCCCAAGCAATACCATAACGTGCTTTATTTAAACAACCAAAAGGTCCGGCTAAACCGCTAATTTCAGGGAACATGTTTTCATCAGGCACAAAGACGTTATCCATAACAATTTCGCCTGTTATTGAGGCACGTAATGAAAATTTACCTTCTATTTTAGGGGCAGATAAACCAGCCATACCTTTTTCAAGTACAAAGCCTCGAATTTTACGATCGAGTTTTGCCCAAACGACAAAAACATCGGCAATAGGTGAGTTTGTGATCCACATTTTATTGCCTGTAATACGATATCCGCCGTCGACTTTGGTTGCGTGAGTTGTCATAGAGGCTGGATCACTACCAGAATTAGGCTCAGTTAAACCAAAACAGCCAACCCATTCACCTGAAGCGAGTTTCGGTAAATACTTCATGCGTTGCTCTTCTGTGCCGTACGCATATATTGGGTGCATAACAAGAGATGATTGCACACTCATTGCACTGCGGTAACCACTGTCTACACGCTCTACTTCTCGTGCAATTAAGCCATAACTTACATAATTGATTTCACTACCGCCATACTTAGCAGGCAAAGTAGCCCCCAATAGGCCTAATTGACCTAATTCAGACATAATTTCACGATCAAAATGTTCATGTCTATTGGCTTCAAGTACTCGAGGAAGTAGCTTCTCTTGGCAGTAATCAAATGCCGTATCACGGATCATTCGCTCTTCTTCAGTAAGTTGGCTGTCTATTGACATAGGATCTTGCCAATTAAATGGTGATAATGTTTGTTTCATTCGTTTGCCCTGTAGAGTGTGTTAATGCAATAACCGTTTTAATTTATGGACTTACTCTATCCTTAATTTAAAAATAAATATAATATATAGTTTTTATATTTTCTATAACTTTTATTTATGGGTTTTGTTTGTTGCTGGGGATGATATGAATTTAAAGCGTCTTGAATATTTTTGTCAATTAGCCTTATTAGGGAACTTTACCCGCGCGGCACTTAAAATTGGTATTGCACAACCTGCGTTGACAATAGCTATTCAAAAGTTAGAACATGAGGTTGGACTTAAATTAATTAACCGTGCAGAAAAAAATGCTTTACTCACTGCTGAAGGAGAGGTGCTATACAAGCTAGCTACTGAATTATTAAATCAAGCTAAACAAGTAGAGTTAACTTTAGAAGATTTAAAAAACCTTGAACAGGGCACTATAAGGTTTGGCGTTTCCGCTATGATGGGCTCTTATTATTTTCCAAAAGTTTTAACAGAATTCAAACAAAAGTACCCAAAAATAAAAATTCAACTAATTGATCAAGGCACAGCAGCACTAGAAAAAATGTTACAGAACGGTGAGCTTGATTTAGCGTTAATACGGGGTGATTTAGAAAACCCACAACTGCGTTACACTGAGTTAATTAATGAAGAAATTGTTGCGGGTATGTCAAATTTACACCCATTAGCTTTAGAGCAAACCATTTCGCTTGAACAGTTCTGTCAGCAACCTTTGGTATTATTTCATGAAGGCTATTTTTTACGTGAGGTGGTAAGTCAATATGCAAAAGAGCATCACTTAGATTTAGATGTTCGCATGGAAACTAATCTCATTGAATTACAAAAGTCATTGGTGCGTAATGAAGTGGGTGTCACAACTTGTTTATCACGTATTTTACATAACGAACAAATGATGACCTCCGTTCCCTTTGAGCCTAACATTGAATTTAAGTTGAGTTTAGCTTGGAAAAAGAGTCACTCATTATCAAATGCCAGTAAAGCTTTTATGAGTTTTTTAAGCTCAACACTTGAACCGTTAACATAGCTATAAAAGCGCTTTAATCTTTAGAAGGATACAGGGTGATCTGATATTTTTAGGTAGGCTTTAACTAAAAACCCAAGTGAAATAACATAACTTGGGTATTAGTTACTAACTATGGAAAGTGAGCTGAAACAGGTAAATTATCGCTTTATTGTTATTAAAAATAGAGTGATGCAAAGCTAAAATAAGCTATTTTTAAAGTACTTATTAATTAACATTTATCACGTAACAAGCAATACGCACTGCAATAAACAAGGCAATAAATTTACCAGTTACCTGAGTTCTCCATGCTTAACCAAGGTTCTCTTGGAGCCAGTTTTTCGCCTTTTTGAAGTAGTTCAATTGAAATGTTATCAGGTGATTTAACAAAAGCCATATGGCCACAACGAGGTGGTCTATTAATGGTAATACCTGCAGCCATTAGTTTTTCACATAAAGCATAAATATCGTCAACTTCAAAGGCTAAATGACCAAAGTTTCGACCAACAGTGTACTCTTCTTCTGAGCCCCAATTATGAGTAAGCTCTATTTCAGCAGCACCGGGTTCGGTTGCTAAAAAAATTAAACTAAACTCGCCTTTAGGCACATCTACTCGTCGAGTTTCGATTAAACCTAAATGCTTTATATAAAAATCTAATGATTTATCTAGGTCTCTAACACGAACCATTGAGTGTAAAAATTTCATCGTTTAATCATCCTTTTAACTTTAAAAAATATTCTATCGTATATCTGCATTAAACATAGCTTTTATGCAATATTAATACACTGATATGCATTAATAGCTGATGCTTAGCTAATTCATTGGGTACAAATTTGATCTTTGTTTGACTTTACACTTCAATTTACAAATGTCTTTAAATAGTAATTTATTAAGCGATAGTAAAAATATTTCGAGTCAATTATCAGTCTTCAGTTTTATCTTTGAAGTCGCATAAATCTTCAAGAATACAAGAGCCACAGCGAGGCTTTCTTGCTACACACGTATAGCGACCATGAAGTATGAGCCAATGATGCAAGTTAAAGAAAAATTCAGTTTTTCTTGGTGTGTGTTTGACAATGTTTTGCTCTGTTTCTTCAACTGTTTTGCCTTTAGCGTAACCGGTGCGGTTAGCGACTCGCTGAATATGGGTATCAACCGCAATAAAGTATTTACCTTCATTATCTTTTAGCCAACCAAAAGCGGTATTTAGTACCACATTGGCAGTTTTTCTACCAACGCCGGGTAAGGACTCAAGGGCAGCTCTGTTTTCAGGAACTTCACCATTGTGCAAGTCTATTAACATTTGACAGGTTTTAAGCGTATTAACCGCTTTAGTGTTAAACAAGCCAATGGTTTTAATGTATGACTTTAAACCGTCTAAACCAAGATCAAGTAATGCTTGTGGTGTGTTAGCTATCGGATAAAGTTTATCCGTCGCTTTATTCACACTTACATCCGTGGCTTGAGCTGATAATAAAACCGCGATTAGTAGCTCAAATGGGCTAGAAAAATTTAGCTCAGTTGTTGGATTTGGGTTGTTATCCCTTAACCGAGATAACATGTCTATTCGCTTTTCTTTATTCATCGGTTTTATATTTCACTATTTTCAAACTTAACTTAACTTAACTTAACTTAAATGGATATGTTGGTTTAACTTTCAAAGTTTACACGCACTCGCTCAATCGCTTGCTCTAATTTTTTAGGTTTAGCTGCGGCTATTTTTTGATCGATGGCGTTTTTACCTGCAATTAAAAAGCCCATAGCGATAAAAGCACCAGGGGGTAAAATTGCTAATAAAAATTGACTATCAAGTTGATAAACAACAATTTTTAGTTGCGTTGCCCATTCACCTAAGAATAGATTAGCACCATCAAATAATGTCCCTTGTCCTAAAACTTCGCGAATAGCCCCTAATACCATCAATACCGCTAAGAAGCCAAGCCCCATCATTAATCCATCGAAACTTGCTTGCTTAACAGGGTTTTTAGATGCGTATGCTTCGGCACGACCAATAATCGCGCAGTTGGTAACAATAAGAGGTAAAAATATCCCTAATGATTGATATAAATCGTAGGTGTATGCATTCATCAGCAACTGCACACAGGTAACAAATGTGGCGATAATAAGCACGAAAATAGGAATGCGAATTTCTTTTGGCACCCAATGTCTTATAGCCGACACGGTTGCGTTAGAACAAATAAGTACAAATAATGTTGCTATGCCTAAACCTAAAGCGTTTACTACTGTTGAGGTTACCGCTAGCAATGGACAAAGGCCGAGCAATTGTACTAAGCCAGGGTTATTTTTCCATAAACCTTGCCACGCTAATTCTTTATATTCAGGATTTATTTTCATGGTTCAACTCCACAATTACTGGCAGTAGTAAAAATGCGATCTTGATTGTTTTGAAAGTAGTCGATTGTTTTTCTAACTGTTTTAACCACGGCTCTGGGGGTAATTGTTGCGCCAGTAAATTGATCGAACATACCTCCGTCTTTAATCACAGCCCAGCGACTGTCATTTTCGTCGAGTAATTTTTTACCTGAAAACTTCTCTATCCAGTCACTTTTTCTACGTTCGATTTTATCACCTAAGCCAGGTGTTTCTTTATGTAATAAGGTTCTAACGCCGCTAACACTACCATCGGTATTAATAGCAATTAACAGTTCAATATTGCCACTGTAGCCGTCGGGAGCAACTGTTTTTATTGCTGCTGCAGTAGGAGTATTATTAAGCCTTGCACGATAAATAACATCGATTACTAAGTCTGAATTATTATCTTTTGGCGCTAAAATACAATCACGAAACATTTCATTATCATGATTCGCCGTTTGAATAACTTGATTCAACTGTCGAATTAACTTTTGTTCAGCTTGCAGTTCAATGCGATCGGCAGTGAGTAACTGTACGATTGCGACAGCCGCTGTACACACAATGGCGAATAAGCCTAATATCATTGAGTTTTTACTGATTGCTGGCGTTAAATCAGACATTATTTTTTCACCCCTAAATTATGTCCGTAAGTACGCGGTCGAGTGTATTGGTCGATTAAAGGAGCTGCCATATTACACAGTAAAACTGCGAATGCGATAGCATCAGGATAACCACCAAACTTTCTGATCAAGAATACTAATAAACCGGCAAGCGCGCCAAAAACTAATCTGCCTTTAACACTGGTTGCGCCTGAAACAGGGTCGGTTAGAATGAAAAACGCGCCCAGCATTGTTGCTCCGGTAAACCAGTTAAACATAGTTGATGTGCTGCTGTCAGGGCTGATAATAAAAGCAATAAAACTACAGACGAATAAACTGACTAAGAAGCTAAATGGCGTAGTCCAGTGAATAGCCTTTTTAAAGAGTAAAAATAATCCACCGAGTAAAAACCCAGCATTTATCCACTCCCAGCCCAGCCCAAAATGCTTACCAATAACGGGGGCATTCATGCTTTCAACTACTGTTAATCCCAGTGTTAAATTTGTTTTTACGGTATCAAGAGGCGTTGCCATGGTAAATCCGTCTATATGGGTACGAATTTGCTCAACTGAGTAACCTTGAGGCGTATAACCAGAGAAAATAATGGCGAAAGTATCATTGAAATTTATATCCATGGCGAGCAATGATAATGGAGGTTGCCATTGTGTCATTTGTACAGGGAAGGAAATTAATAGCATGACATAAGCTGCCATGGCGGGATTAAATGGATTATGTCCCAAGCCACCATAAAGCTGTTTAACCACAACAATTGCAAATATGCTACCTATAATGGTTATCCACCAAGGCGCTAAAGCAGGCAGACTAATACCCAATAATACAGCGGTTAATATGGCACTTCCGTCAAATAGTTGCGTTGATACTTTTTTTTCTCGTAGAGATAAAATGGTAAATTCGGCAACGATTGCTGTCGCTACAGCTAAAGATATATGTATTAAATTACCCCAACCAAAAAAATACCATTGAGCAAATATACCTGGAATTGTGGCATAAATAACCAGCCTCATCAGGGCCGATGTTTCGCTTTGTTGATGATTATGCGGAGAACTTGCTATCCAAAATGCCATGGTGCTAATTTACTCTGAAGTTGATGATTTATCGGATGAAGCGGCCAGTTTTTTTGCTTTCGCTTTAGCGACTGCGGCTGCAACTCGTGCTCTTTTGTTTTCAGCATCTTGCTTATTGTTACTGTCAGCTTCGTTTAATACTTTTTCTGAAGATTGAATAGATGCTTGCTGAGACTTAACGGCCATTTTTTTTGCCTTCGCCTTAGCAACTGCAGCAGCAATTTTTGCTTTTCTATCGATATCAGTATTATTTGTTACAAGCGTTTGCTGTTCGCTTTGTTCGCTTTTTTCGGCTAAATGTTCGGTGTGCTCTGCTTCATTAGTCGAAGTACTCTCTTGTGATAGAGTCGCTTTCGTGGTCGAAATTGTGCTGCTTTGAGGCGTTTTATCCGTATTTAACTTATGTTCAGATTTCGCTTGCGCCTTTAACTTTGCTTTAGCAATTGCGGCAGCTATTTTAGCCTTTTTATTAGAAGCTTGGCTCAACTCTTCATCTGCAGCGACGTCTTTTTCTGCTGTATCAATTTTTAATGATACTGTTTCCGGTTCAGACGCTTCAGCTTTTACTTGTGTATTGGTTGATGCATCACTTTGGTCAACAGCGTTGTCTGATACGGCGTCTTTTTGACGTTTTTTTACTTTAGCTTTAGCAATTGCAGCAGCTATTTTAGCCTTTTTATCAGAAGGTTGGCTCAATTCTGCATCGGGAGCGCTCGCTTTTTCTGCTGTGTCTATTTTCAACGATACTGTAGTCGGTTCAGACGCTTTAATATTTACTTGTGTATTTGTTGATGTATTACTTTGGTCAACAGTACTGTTTGATAGGCTGTCTTTTTGATGTTTTTTTGCTTTAGCTTTAGCAATTGCCGCAGCAACTTTAGCTTTTTTATCAATAACAACGGGTGCTGGTTGCACTTCGGTAAGTGAACTTGAAGTTTCGTTGTCTTGTAGCGTATCTAGCGAACTCATTTGATCTTGTTTTTTCTGAGCTAATTTTTTCGCTTTGGCTCTGGCAATAGCGTTCGCAACTTTACTTTTGCTTTCACTCACTTCTTCAGTCGATGTAGCCTCTGATTCAGGCGTTTGTGGAGCCGTAGCATTTAAACTCGCTTGTGCCTTTTTAGCTTTCACTCGTTCTAGTGCATCAGCTACCGCAGATTTTTCTGATTTTGCCGCTGTAGTACCAGAATTCATTCTAGCTTTACGAGCATCAGCCGCTTTTTTATGTTTTTCGGCTCGGGCAACTTTTTCACGTTCAAGCCTAAGTTTACGAGCTTCAAACCTTACTTTGGCTTTTTCGGCCTTAATGTCGAGTAATTTTTGTTGGCGAATTTCTGCTTTAGCAACGCGGTAGTAGTGTACCAATGGAATTTGGCTTGGACAAACATAGGCACAAGCGCCGCATTCAATACAATCAAATAAGTTCAGCTTAGCTAGCTGTGGTTGATCTTTTGCTTTAGCGCTCCATTGTAATTCTTGCGGAAGCAATTGCGCAGGGCAAACATCAGCACATTGTCCGCAGCGTATACATTCTACTTCTTTACTGCTGGTTGATGAAAAGGGTGAGGCTATTTCGATTTCACTTGGGGCTAATATACAGTTAGTACTTTTTATGATCGGCACTTGGTCATGAGGTAAACTAAAGCCCATCATAGGGCCACCCATAATTAAGTGCCGCTTTTCACTGTTTTGATAGCCACATTGGTTGGTTAGAAATCCAACGGGAGTACCAATAAGTGCCCATACATTTTGCGGTTTTTCAAGTGCTTGCCCGCTAATGGTAACAACGCGTTTTATCAGCGGCGTGTCGTTAATAACTGCATCAGCAATAGCAAAACAAGTAGCGACGTTTTGCATTACGATACCTAAAGAGCTAGGTAAAACGCCTGAGGGTACTTCCTGACCTGTTAGTATTTGAATCAGCTGTTTTTCGCCACCGCTTGGGTATTTTGTTGGTATAACACAAACTTGGATATGTTCGATGTTAGCCGTGGCCTTTTGCAATACATCAATAGCTTTGGGTTTGTTGTCTTCAATACCAATAAGAATATTTTTTGGCGATAACAAATGGTCGATAATTTTAATGCCATCTAGAATCGTTGGGCTATGTTCTTGAATCAACAAATCATCGGCTGTGATATAAGGTTCACACTCTGCAGCATTGATTATTAAATAATTGATTTTAGCTAAAGTGCTTACTTTGATTTGCGTTGGAAACCCAGCGCCACCCATACCCGCAATACCTGCATTAGCTATTTTTTCTAATATTTTTTCTTTGCTTAATAATTTATAGTCAGGGCAAATTTGACGAGATTGCCAAGTGTCTTCACCATCAGGTGTTAATATAATACAAGTTTCGCTTAACCCTGAAGGATGAGGGATGGCCATTAACTTAATAGCGGTAATAGTGCCACTAGTTGGCGCGTGAACAGATAATGACATTGGGCTATCATTTACACTTAATGCTTGCCCTTTAAGTACCTTGTCGCCAACGTTGACAATTAACTTGCCCGCTTGACCAATATGTTGGCGTAGTGGGATTATTAACTGTTCAGGTATTTGTGCACTGGCAATAGGTTTAGTGCTAGTGAGAAACTTCTGCTCAGGCGGATGAATGCCGCCATGAAAATGCCAGAAACTTCCGCGTTTGATTCGTTCAATTACCGATTCCACCCAAACCTCTTTTTTAATCTATCTGTACAACAGGAATATTATTTAAATCCCATTGCCAGTTTTGTGTAGTTGTGGCGAGTGGGATCATCTCTATACAATCGACTGGACATGGTGCAACACATAAGTCACAACCAGTACATTCGTCAGCAATGATAGTATGCATTTGCTTGGTGGTGCCGATAATGGCATCAACAGGGCAGGCTTGAATACACTTGGTACATCCAATGCAGTCTTCTTCAATAATAAAGGCAACTTTTGGCGAGTTATCTGTTTCATGATTACCGTCAAGAGGCTGTACTTCTACGCCCATTAAATCAGCTATTTTTTTTATGGTATCTTCACCGCCCGGAGCACATTTATTAATGGCTTCTCCGTTAGCAACAGCTTCTGCATAGGGTTTACAGCCAGGGTAGCCACACTGACCACATTGTGTTTGAGGAAGTAGGGCGTCTAATTGTTCAGCAAGTGGGTCGCCAATAACTTTAAATTGTATCGATGCGAAACCTAGTAATGCACCAAATAAAGCGGCAAGTAAACCGACAACGAGTATTGCAATGAGTGTGGTCATTAAAACTTAACCAAGCCAGTGAAGCCCATAAAGGCTAATGACATTAAACCAGCAGTGATCATGGCGATTGCTGAGCCTTTAAATGGAGTAGGTACGTCGGCATTGGCTAATTTTTCGCGCATGGCTGAAAACATAATTAATACCAATGAAAAACCAACAGCAGCACCAAAGCCATAAATAATAGATTCGAAAAAGTTATGCTGTTCTTGAAAATTCAAGAGTGCAACACCTAACACAGCACAGTTGGTGGTGATAAGTGGTAAAAATATACCTAATAGGCGATATAAGTTAGCACTTGTTTTGTGTACGACCATTTCGGTAAATTGCACAACAACCGCAATCACTAAAATAAACGTCATGGTAGTTAAATACTCTAAGCCTAATGGCGCAAGTACATAGCTATTAACGATGTAGCTTAGTAATGAAGCTAATGTCATAACAAATGTTGTAGCAAAAGACATACCGATGGCGGTTTCAGTTTTGGATGACACCCCCATAAAAGGGCATAAGCCTAGAAACTTAACCAAAACAAAGTTATTTACTAATACTGTGCCAACAAGTAGCAAGAGATAATCAGTCATTCGCTCAATATATTACCGTGAAAATTCGCACTATTATCCGTGTTTATCAAGCAATAAACAACATACGAACCGTAAGGATATTCATTTTAATGCCTCGTAAGCTAAATGTATGATAAAAAACTGTATTAAAGTTAATCAATTTTGTAAGCATCAAGCTATTTCTTAAGTGATAAGAAATAAAAAAGCCACTATATATTAGTGGCTTAAAGAAAAATTTATTAATTGTTTATGAAGAAGATATGGTTCTTGGTTTACCAATATAAAAACCCTGACAACCATCAACAAATAGTTTCTCAAGCATAAATTTCTCTTCTTGGCTTTCAACGCTTTCGGCTAATACACTGATACTTAATCTGTGAGCTAAATCTACCATCAAGCGCATAAAGTATTGATTGTTTTTATCTTCGTCGATATCACGTGTATAAGTACTATCCATTTTAATAAAATCAGGCTTTAAATCTCTAAAGAATTTAAATGAAGTTAAACCAATACCAAAACGTTCAACTGTAATTCGTGCTCCGACTCTATGCACCATATCAATAAAGTTTTTGCTGGTTTTTATATTATGTTGCAAACCACTTTCTGTGATTTCAAAGACAAGTTTTGAAGCAATAACCGTATCGCGTAGTAATCTTCTCTCAAGCCAAATAAGAAAGTGACCATCGTTAATTGAACGAGAGCTAACATTAATTCCAAAGAAGTTATCTTGCATATTTCTATTGGCAATTTCTTTTATAGCCGCTTCTATGATCATTTGATCAACCGCTACTATTTTATCCAGCTTTTCAGCCATAGCGAAAAAAGAGGCGGTAGGTAAAACATCCTCATTACTATTTAAGAAACGCGTTAGGATTTCACCGTATACTCGATTGTTTGGACTGCTTGGTTTGATGGGTTGAACCAATAAATTAACTCTTTGATTAGCGATTACACTATCAATTTCTTGACGCCAGTTTTGATTTCCGTAGCTAGCACTACTATTGTCAAGAATACTGGTGTCGGTTTGAGCATACCAAGCGTTAACTTTTTGTGTTTGCGCAACACTAATGCCGGTATCGGCTAGTGCTAATAACTCACCTAGAGGTTTGTCATTATCAAAGTAAACCAAACCGGTATAACCAATAGAGTCTAAATCAGAGGCTTGTTGGTATTTATTAAAACTGTTAGTGAGCTCTGTCGCAAATGCTTCAGCACTCTTTAAACTAATATTAGGGATTAATGTCGCAAAATCTGAACTATTTAATCTAAATACTTGCGCTCCTTTATAGCGACTAACAGCATTTTTCATAATATCCGCAACTTTTCGGATATACGTATCACCTTCATGGTAACCATGTATCTGATTAATGGTTTGTAATTCAGAGCATCGCGTAATAGATAAAACACCGAAATCTGAACGACTATCAGCATTTTCAAAAAACTGTACAAAGCGGTTACGGTTTTCTAATTTAGTTACTGGCTCAATGTAAGCGTCTTTTTCTAGTAAAGCTGTTGCGCTTATTTTATTTGCAATGAGTGCTCTAAGGTCAATTATGCTTTGTTCAACTTGAGGTAATGCAATTCCCTCAGCATTAATCTTACCAACACTATCCTTACCTGAAATAACTTGTTCTAGTTCGCGTTTAACTTGATCATCAATTTTTTGTGCGAATTTACGTGACTTTGCAATACTTAAAGGTGTCGTAAAAATAGCGAAGATTAACGAAATGATAAATACCGCTAAAACTGTTGTTTGTAAAAAGCTTAACTCAGTACTGGGGTCTAATTGAAATTGAATGATCAGATTTGAATTTTTTAATTTAACTTGGCTTATAGGGGCTAGGATAAATTCATCTATAAAGGAAGGTTTGCTCTTTTCATTGACAATAACCTCACCCTCTACATTAATAATATTAATGTATTGATAACGATTAAACTTAGCAAGTTGGCTAGCAAGTTGTTCATTACTTCCAAAATTAACTTGTTCGTCCAACGAAAGTAAGATTTGTTGATGTTGACTTTGTTGCTCAGCGGTATGCGATGCTAGCAGAAAAACACCAGCAACTGCTACACAGGCACATAAGCCTAAAGTAATAAAAAAATTTCTTAATAGTAAACGAGAATATGTATACATATAATTCCAAAGTGTCTTTATGTACTTTCAAATAGGGTTGAAAATTATCCGCAGATAACAACTTTTATCATAAATTGTACTAATTTACTAACTATCTGATAATGCCGCAATAATTATTATAGTAATGTTAGGGGAAATAGTAACTATTCTTTTATAACATGTGCGATAAGTTTATAGTCATCACCTAAAAGCGGTGTGAAAATTAGCTTGCTATAAAAACAGCAACTCTATATAATTTGCGCAGCTTTAATATAGCAATATCTCACTGAAAAGATTTTTTATCGAAGTTTGATAACAATCTAAGATATTGTTGTACAGAACCAAGAGTGTTATTGCTTGGTTTACATCGTGGGTTCAGTGAATAAGCCCCGCGTATTGGGGCTTTTTTGTATCTTAACTTTGTGAAAAGGTGCAATAGCAGCAAGGTATATCGCTGGGCTTTAAGCCCTTTTTTTGTTTCTGGACTCTTCCAAATTGGAGAAAAGTGATTGGCTAAATTTGAACACAAATTAACCGCAATGTTACGTCCTGCCGTTGAAGAAACGGGTAAGGAATTATTAGGCGTTGAATTTATCAGTGCCGGCAACCATTCGGTTTTAAGATTATTTATCGACCATGAAAATGGTATCGATGTTGATGACTGCGCTGAAGTAAGTCGTCAAGTAGGGGCTATTCTCGATGTAGAAGACCCAATTAGTAGTGAATATAGTTTAGAAGTTTCATCACCGGGGCTTGATCGCCCACTTTTTGAAAAAGCGCAATTTGAAGCGGTTGTTGGTGAAACGGTCGAAGCGAAAATTTCAATGCCATTAAATGGTCGTCGTAAATTCAAAGGTAAATTAGTTGCCGTTGAAAACGAAAGTTTGATTGTAATGGTTGATAACGAGGAATATGAACTTGTTATCAGTAACATTGACAAGGCTCACCTTGTTTATAACCACACCAAATAATTTATAATAATGAGAAAGGCTAACTAGCATGAGTAAGGAAATATTACTGGTCGTAGATGCTGTTTCTAATGAAAAGGCATTACCACGAGAAAGCATTTTTGAAGCGATGGAAACAGCTTTAGAAACAGCGACAAAAAAGAAATATGAAGGTGACATTTTAGTTCGTGTAAGTATTGACCGTGCAACGGGTGAGTTTGAAACTTTTCGCCGTTGGTTAGTTGTTGATGAAAGCGAAACACCGATGGAAAACCCGTATGCTGAGATGAGTTTAGCAGCGGCGCAATATGATGAACCAGAGTTAAACGTTGGCGATTTTGTTGAAGACCAAATTGAGTCTGTTAAGTTTGACCGTGTAACAACGCAAACAGCAAAACAAGTTATTGTACAAAAAATTCGCGAAGCTGAACGTGGACTTATTGTTGATGCTTACCAAGAGCAAATTGGTGAAATCATCACTGGTGTTGTCAAAAAAGCAAGCCGTGATAGTGTCATTTTAGATTTAGGTAACAACGCTGAAGCGATAATTTATCGTGATGACATGTTACCACGCGAAAGCTTTCGTCCAGGCGATCGTATTCGTGGTTTACTTTATGAAATTAAACCAGAAGCACGCGGCGCACAATTATTTGTAAGTCGTACTAAACCTGAAATGTTGATTGAACTTTTCCGTGTTGAAGTGCCAGAAATCGGTGAAGAAATGCTTGAGATTAAAGGCGCAGCTCGCGATCCTGGTTCTCGTGCGAAAATTTCAGTTAAAAGTAACGACAAACGTATCGACCCAGTTGGCGCGTGTGTTGGTATGCGTGGTTCACGTGTGCAAGCTGTTTCAAGTGAGTTAGGCGGCGAACGTGTTGACATCGTTTTATATGATGACAACCCTGCACAATACGTTATCAATGCAATGGCACCAGCTGAAGTGGCTTCTATCATTGTTGATGAAGACAAAAACACGATGGACATTGCTGTTGAAGAAGGCAATTTAGCCATGGCCATTGGCCGTAGTGGTCAAAACATACGTTTAGCTAGCCAGTTAACAGGCTGGGAACTTAACGTGATGACTGTTGCTGACATGAACGAAAAGCACCAAGCTGAAAACGATAAAGTATTAACACTATTTATTGATAAGTTAGATCTTGATGAAGATTTTGCTTTGATGTTAGTAGAAGAAGGTTTTACTTCGTTAGAAGAAATTGCTTACGTACCTGTTGCTGAAATGCTTGATATTGACGGTATGGATGAAGACATTGTTGAAGAATTGCGCGAACGTGCAAAAGCAGCAATTACTACTCAAGCACTTGCAAGTGAAGAAACACTTGAAGGTGCAGAGCCAGCTGAAGATTTATTAAATCTTGCTGGCTTAGAACGCCATTTAGCGTTTGTATTAGCGAGTCGTGGTATTACAACATTAGAACATCTTGCAGAGCAAGGCGTTGATGAAATATCAGACATTGAAGAATTAGATGAAACCAAAGCGGGCGAGCTAATTATGGCTGCACGTAATATTTGTTGGTTTAACGAAGAATAACTCATCGGGAGAATTATATAGATGGCAAACGTAACAGTAGAACAACTTGCCAAAGAGATCGGTACACCGGTGGATCGCTTAGTTAGCCAATTGGCTGACTCAGGTGTGAGCAAATCGGCGACCGATTCTGTTTCGCAAGAAGAAAAAGAAAACCTACTTGATTATTTGAAAAAGCAACACGGTGATGACTCAACTGCTAACCCAAGCAAAATGACATTAAGCCGTAAGAAAAAATCTACGCTGGTTTTAGGCCACGGTAGCAAAGCTAAATCAGTTCAAGTAGAAGTACGTAAAAAGCGTACCTATGTAAAACGTAGTGACTTAGAAGAACAACAACAAGCTGAAGTTGAAGCGAAAGCTGCAGAAGAAGCACGTGTTCAAGCTGAAATTGATGCAAAAGCGAAAGCTGAAGCTGATGCAAAAGAAGCTGAGAATGCACGTGCAGCTGCAGCCGCAAAAGCAGAAGTACAGGCAGAAGCTAAAGCAGAAGCTAAAGTTGAAGCCGAAGCTAAAGCTAAGCAAGCTGCAATCACTAAAGCAAAAAATATTGAAGATGCGCCTAAAGCCGCGCCAGTAGTTGCAGAAACTGAAGAAGCTAAAAAATTACGTCTACAACAAGAAGCAGAATTAACAGCGAAAGCTGAAGAAGAAGCTAAATTGTCTGCAGAAGTAGCACGTAAACTTGCTGAAGAAAACGAGTCTCGTTGGAAAGAGCAAGAAGCTGAGCGTAAAGCGAAAGAAAAAGAAGTGGTACATTTAACATCTTCTAAATACGCGCAAGAAGCTGAAGATAAAAGTGACTCTGCCGATGAAAGTGGTCGTCGACGTAAGAAGAAAAAGCCAGCTGGCCAAGATAGAAATAATCGTGGCGGGCGTAATGCAAGAGGCAAAGGTAAGTTAAGCTTATCTTCTCCGCAAAGCTTAAAACATGGTTTCACGAAACCAGTAGAAATTAAGCTTAACGAAGTACGCATTGGCGAAACTATTTCAGTTGCTGAACTAGCAAATAAAATGTCTGTTAAAGGCGCTGAAGTTGTTAAAGCGATGTTTAAAATGGGTGCAATGGCAACCATTAACCAAGTGATTGACCAAGAAACAGCGGCATTAGTTGCTGAAGAAATGGGTCGTGAAGTGGTACTTGTAAAAGAAAATGCCCTTGAAGAAGCGGTACTTTCAGATCGTGGCCATACAGGTGAAGCGATTACACGTGCACCGGTTGTAACTATCATGGGTCATGTTGACCACGGTAAAACATCATTACTTGATCACATTCGTGAAGCAAAAGTAGCTGACGGCGAAGCCGGCGGTATTACTCAGCATATTGGTGCATACCATGTAGAAACAGGACACGGAATGATTACATTCCTTGATACTCCTGGTCATGCGGCGTTTACGTCTATGCGTTCACGTGGTGCTAAAGCTACTGATATCGTTATTATTGTTGTTGCAGCAGATGATGGTGTAATGCCGCAAACTGTTGAAGCGATTCAACATGCTAAAGCATCTGATGCGCCGATTATCATCGCAGTTAACAAAATGGATAAAGAAGGTGCTGATCCAGATCGTGTTAAGAGTGAGTTATCACAACACGACGTACTTTCTGAAGAGTGGGGCGGCGACGTTCAATTCTGTCACGTATCAGCTAAAACTGGCTTAGGTATTGACGAATTACTTGATGCAATATTACTTCAATCTGAAGTATTAGAACTGACAGCTGTTGTTGATAAAATGGCTAACGGTGTTGTGGTTGAATCTAAACTTGATAAAGGTCGTGGCCCAGTTGCTACTGTACTTGTTCAAGAAGGTACATTGAACCAAGGTGATATCGTACTTTGTGGTTTAGAATACGGTCGTGTTCGTGCCATGCGTGATGAGAACGGTAAAACTATTCAATCTGCAGGCCCATCTATTCCAGTAGAAATTATTGGTTTAAGTGGTGTGCCAATTGCGGGTGATGAAGCAACCGTTGTTAAAGATGAGAAGAAAGCGCGTGAAGTTGCTTTATTCCGTCAAGGCAAGTTCCGTGATGTTAAACTTGCTCGTCAACAGAAATCTAAACTTGAAAACATGTTTGCTAACATGGCTTCAGGTGAAGTTTCAGAAGTAAACGTTGTACTTAAATCAGATGTTCAAGGTTCACTTGAAGCAATTTCTGATTCATTAACTAAGCTTTCTACTGACGAAGTTAAAGTACGTATTATTGGTAGTGGTGTTGGTGCTATTACTGAAACTGATGCAACACTTGCTGCTGCTTCTAATGCGATTATGGTTGGTTTCAACGTTCGTGCTGATGCAACTGCGCGTAAAGTGATTGAAGCTGAGAAAATCGATTTACGTTACTATAGTGTTATCTATGCATTGATTGACGAAGTTAAAGCAGCAATGAGCGGTATGCTTGCTCCTGAGTTTAAACAAGAAATCATTGGTTTAGCACAAGTTCGTGATGTATTTAAGTCACCTAAGATTGGCGCAATTGCTGGTTGTATGGTTACTGAAGGTATTATCAAACGCTCAGCTCCAATTCGTGTATTACGTGATAACATCGTTATTTACGAAGGTGAGTTGGAATCGTTACGTCGCTTTAAAGATGACGTACAAGAAGTTCGTAACGCTACTGAATGTGGTATTGGTGTTAAGAACTACAACGATGTTCGCGTTGGTGACCAAATTGAAGTATTTGAAACGGTTGAGATTAAACGCACACTTTAATCGCGTTTAGTTTTCATGGTTTAGTTAAAATGGGGGCTTAGCCTCCATTTTCATTTACAAAATATACCTAATATTCAAATTGAGAACGGCTATATCCGTATTACTTGAACCCGTATTAGGTTGTAGGAATTATTTATGGCAAGAGAATTTGCTCGTACTGATCGAGTTGCACAAGAAATTCAAAAAGAAATCGCGATGATTATTCAACGCGAAGTAAAAGATCCACGTTTAGGCATGGTTACGGTGAATGCAGTAGAAATTACCCGTGATTTAGCTTATGCAAAAATATTTGTTACCTTCTTTACATTAGAAGGACAAAACGTTGATGTTTCAATTGATGTATTAAATGAAGCTTCAAGTTATATTCGTACTTTGTTAGCTAAACGTATTAATGCGCGCATTATGCCTGAGCTTAGATTTATCTATGATAGCTCTATGGTTGAAGGTGTTCGCATGGGTAACTTAGTAGACAAAGCCGTAGCTGAAGACATGAAAAATCACGAAGGTGAAATCGACGAAACACAAAAGCCAGAGAGTGAATAATAATGGCTAAGAAAAGAAAAGGCCGTGCTATTAACGGTGTTTTGTTACTCGATAAACCTTACGATATGTCATCTAACAATGCATTGCAGCGAGTAAAGCACATTTACTTTGCACAAAAAGCAGGGCATACCGGTGCATTAGATCCACTCGCTACCGGCATGTTACCGATATGTTTGGGCGAAGGGACTAAGTTTTCTCAGTTTTTGCTTGATACCGATAAAACTTATCAAGTTACTGCGAAATTAGGTATTCGTACCACAACCAGCGATGCTGATGGTGAAGTGGTAAGCGAAAAACCTGTTGAAGTTACAGCTGAGCAACTCGCCACAGCATTAGCGACATTTCGTGGTACAACGCAACAAATTCCTTCAATGTACTCTGCATTAAAGTATCAAGGGCAACCTTTATATAAATATGCTCGTGAAGGGATAGAAGTACCGAGAGAATCGCGTGATATCACAGTGTTTAGGTTAGATTTATTACGTTTTGAAGGTGATGAAGTCGACTTAGATATTCATGTATCTAAAGGTACTTATATCCGCACCATTATCGATGATTTAGGTGAGCTTTTAGGATGTGGTGCACATGTTGCCAATCTTCGTCGCAGTGCTGTGGGTAATTATCCAACCGATAGAATGGTGACAATGGCAGCATTAGAGGCATTGTTAGCACAAGCAGAAGCTGAAGAAGTAGCTCCGTCGGTTTATTTAGACCCTTTGCTATTACCTATGACCACCGCATGCGATGGTATACCAGCGGTATTTGTTGATGATATGTCAGCAAATTTTTTACGTCATGGTAACCCTGTTCAATGTTCTGGCGGTCCAAGTGATGGCTTAGTACAGGTTTTTATTGGTGATGATGTCGATACCGGTGAGTTTATTGGTGTTGGTGAAATTGACGATGATGGTTTAGTTGCCCCAAAACGAATTACAGTTGTTGGTTAATTTTACGCAGGAGATGGTGTCATCAGTAAAAGTTGCATTTAGAGCAATTACTGATAGAATACGCGCTCTTAGAACGTCTTGCTGATTTAGTGTTCGGCTTGACGCGATTTTTAAAACACTAAAATTAAGGTAAATATTATGTCTTTAAACGCTGCTGAAAAAGCTGCTATCGTTGCAGAATACGCCCAAGCTGAAGGTGATACTGGTTCTCCAGAAGTACAAGTTGCATTGTTAACTGTACAAATCAACCACTTGCAAGGTCACTTTAAACAGCACATCCATGATCATCACTCACGTCGTGGTCTATTACGTATGGTAAGCCAACGTCGTAAATTACTTGATTACTTAAAAGGCAAAAACGTTGAACGTTACACTGCTTTAATCGGTAAATTAGGTCTACGTCGTTAAGACTAGATTTAAACAAAGAATATTCAAAGGAGCCTAATGGCTCCTTTTTTGTTTTTGGCTTATCGATTTATAAAATTTAGTTATATATTTGTTATCTTAAAAGCAAAGCTACAAACACAGTTGTAAGAGTAAGAGTAAGAGTAAGAGTAAGAGTAAGAGTAAGAGTAAGAGTAAGAGTAAGAGTAAGAGTAAGAGTAAGAGTAAGAGTAAGAGTAAGAGTAAGTGTTGCTTTGCTACGGCACTTTGGTTAGTTTATTTATCTCTAATATTTTTGATAAATAAACTGTTAATTATAAGGCCTACCTAAAGTTGATGATTTTAAAATATAGTTTATACCTTGTGCTCATTGTGGTTGTTTTCCTCGGTGTTTATCTTTATGCGAATATAGCATACGACAAATCAGTAGAAGAGCTGAGTAAACGCTGGGCAACTGAGCCCTCAAAATTCTTAAGTGTTGCAGGGATGAATATTCACTATAGAGACGAAGGCCCTAAGTCTGACAAAGAACCTATTGTTTTGATCCATGGAACTAGTGCGTCATTACATACTTGGGACGGTTGGGTAGAGGTATTAAAAGAGCAGCGACGAGTTATTCGCTTCGATTTACCTGCTTTTGGTTTAACAGGACCCGATCCACAAAATAATTATTCTATTGAACGTTACGCTGAAGTTGTTATTGCCGTATTAGATGCATTAAAGATCGATAAAAGTGTATTAGCGGGCAATTCGTTAGGCGGTTATATTGCTTGGGCAACTGCCGTATTTCATCCTGATAGAGTATCTAAATTAGTTTTAGTCGATGCTAGTGGTTATCCTTATGATCCTGAATCAGTACCATTGGCTTTTAAATTGTCTCAAAACCCGTTAGCAAGTCGCTTATTAAAAAATGTTTTACCTAAATCAATGGTAGAAAAAAGTGTTAAAAATGTTTACGGAAACCCTGACTTGGTAACCGATGAATTAGTAAACCGATACTACGAATTATCTCTGCGAGAAGGAAATCGTAGTGCTTTAAAAGCACGGTTTGAACAAACACTCCCCGGAGCTTTAATGGATAAAATTGGTACCATTAATGTACCGACACTTTTAATCTGGGGTAGAAAAGACAAATTAATACCACTGAAGTTTGGTAAAAGATTTAAGCAAGAAATAGTGAACAGCCAATTGATTGTCTTTGATGATTTAGGCCACGTTCCTCATGAAGAGAATCCTCAAAAAACCGTTTTAGCAGTGTTAAATTTCTTATAGCACGGTTACTTATCAAATACATGTAAAGCGCTTTGTTTTATAGGGTAGTAAGGCTTAACTATCCTATAGATAAGCTTTCTTAAGCGGTTATTAAATCTCAACTTTATAGTGTTTATTTTTATTGTTTTTTTAGAAATGCTTAGATAAACTGAAAGATAAACCAATGGCTGTTTTTTATAACCTTAATGTAATGTTTGTTCATACTAGAAATTAGCTACAGCGGTGATAATTTAGCCTGTTGCTTTGATAACAATGTTAACCTCTGACAAATATCCAGACCAATTAACCGTAGTGCTAATTGTTAAAATAGCTAATATCGATTAAATCCTTCAGTTTTTACTCTTTTAACTTCAACATTTTGCCTTTGATGCTAGTAAAAATATAACTGTTAAGTATAATATGTCGTGCAAATTTTGTATTTACAAAATGCTAATCAATCAAACTGTATAATTTTTTGTTCAACTTAGCGCGTAACTTATTGGTAACGCGATAATACTTAGTGATTAACTAAGTGAATAAATAATTGTACAGATTGATTAAAATCAAAAGAAATTTAAGGAACTAACTAAATGTTTAATCCAGTTACTAAAACATTTGAGTTCGGTCAACATACCGTAACTCTAGAAACGGGCGTAATTGCTCGTCAAGCCACTTGTGCCGTTATGGCTAGCATGGACGATACATCAGTATTAGTCTCTGTTGTTGGTAAAAAAGAAGCAAAACCGGGTCAAGACTTTTTCCCATTAACAGTTAACTACCAAGAGCGTACTTACGCTGCTGGTAAAATACCAGGTGGTTTCTTTAAACGTGAAGGTCGTCCTTCTGAAGAAGAAACACTAATCTGTCGTTTAATTGACCGTCCAATTCGTCCGTTATTCCCTGAAGGGTTTACTAACGAAGTTCAAGTTGTTATCACTGTTGTTTCTGCTAACCCAGAAATCGCCCCTGACATTATCGCTTTATTAGGTACTTCTGCAGCATTAGCTATTTCAGGTATGCCTTTTAGTGGTCCTGTTGGTGCAGCGCGCGTTGGTTATACTGACGGCAAATATATTCTTAACCCATTACAGTCTGAACTAGCTAACTCGCAATTAGATCTAGTTGTTTCAGGTACTGACTCAGCTGTATTAATGGTTGAATCAGAAGCTGACGTACTTTCTGAAGAAGTTATGCTTGGCGCTGTTATGTTTGGTCATGAGCAAATGCAAACAGCTATCACAGCAATTAAAGAAATGGCTGCTGAAGTTAACAATCCTAAATGGGATTGGGTTGCACCAGTGAAGAACGCTGAACTTATCGCTAAGATTGCTGAGCTTTCTGAAGCACAAGTTAACGAAGCTTACCAAATTACTGAAAAAGCAGTACGTTACGAAAAAATTAAAGAAATTCGTGATGGTGTTGTTGCATCTTTATTGGCTGATAATGCTGAACTTGACGTTCAAGAAGCAAAAGATTTATTCCACGGTTTAGAGAAAACTGTTGTTCGTGGCCGTATCACTCAAGGTTCTCCTCGTATTGATGGTCGTGACCCAGAAATGATCCGCGCATTAGACGTAATGACAGGCGTATTACCACGTACTCATGGTTCAGCTGTATTTACACGTGGTGAAACTCAAGCATTAGTTGTTGCTACTTTAGGTACACAACGTGATGCACAGCGTTTAGACACTATCATGGGTGAGAAAACAGACAACTTTATGTTGCACTACAACTTCCCTCCATACTGTGTTGGCGAAACAGGTTTTGTTGGTTCTCCTAAACGTCGTGAAATTGGCCATGGTCGTCTTGCAAAACGTGGTATGTTGGCTGTTATGCCTTCAGCTGAAGAATTCCCATACTCAGTTCGCGTAGTTTCTGAAATTACTGAATCAAATGGTTCATCTTCAATGGCTTCTGTATGTGGTACTTCATTAGCACTTATGGATGCTGGTGTACCAATTAAAGCATCTGTAGCGGGTATTGCTATGGGTCTAGTTAAAGAAGGCGACAACTTTGTTGTTCTTTCAGATATCTTAGGTGATGAAGATCACTTAGGCGATATGGACTTTAAAGTTGCGGGTACTACTGGTGGTATTACTGCACTTCAAATGGACATTAAAATTGAAGGTATTACACAAGAGATCATGCAACTTGCTTTAAACCAAGCTAAAGCTGCACGTACTCATATCTTAAGTGTTATGGATGAAGCTATTGGTGGACATCGTAACGATATCTCTGAATTTGCTCCACGCATTCACACGATGAAAGTACCACAAGATAAGATCCGTGACATTATTGGTAAAGGTGGCGCAACTATTCGTCAATTAACCGAAGAAACTGGCACTACAATTGAAATTGAAGATGACGGTACGGTTAGAATCGCAGCAACAGATGGCGATCAAGCGAAAGATGCAATTGCACGTATTACTGCATTAACAGCAGAAATTGAAGTAGGTACTGTTTACACTGGTAAAGTAGTACGTATCGTTGATTTCGGTGCTTTTGTTAACGTATTACCAGGCAAAGATGGTTTAGTACATATATCTCAAATTTCTGAAGAACGTGTTAACGCGGTAAGCGACGTTTTAACAGAAGGTCAAGATGTCGTTGTTAAAGTACTAGAAGTTGATCGTCAAGGTCGCGTACGTTTAAGCATGAAAGAAGCGATGGAAAAGCCAGTAGCAGCAGCGCCTGAAACTGACTCAGCAGAGTAACTTTACTGTTATATATTAGTACAATGGGTATGTAGTGTTTTTTAGCTAATATCTTGTACACAAAAAGGGAGCTTAATTGCTCCCTTTTTTATATACTCAATAACATAAATACTTACTAGGGTTCTGTTTTTCGTGCGCTTACTTCCTAATACTCAATTTTCAAAAGCTTTATTTTCCAAAGTATTACTTGTTTCAGGTTTATTACTCACTCAAGCTTGTTCAACAACAAATAATCAACAATCTGCAATTGGTGACTTGATCATTGCCGAGCCTATCGCGATTAGCTATAAGAACGAAATAGCATTAGCTCGATTAACACAGGTGTTGTTGCGAGCTGAAATTAGCGATGGACAACGAGCTGAATTGCTTTATCAACGTGGTGTTGAATACGACAAAGTAGGTTTGCGTGCCTTAGCTCGTTTTGACTTCAACCAAGCCTTAACGCTAAAGCCTGACATGGTAGACGCTTATAATTTTATCGGTATTCACTTCACACAGTTACAAGAATTTAATCAAGCATATGATGCCTTTGACTCAGCAATAGAGTTAGCACCAGATCATGAATTTGCCTTGTTGAATCGCGGTATCGCGCTGTATTATGGTGGTCGTCCGATTTTAGCTTCCGAAGATTTTGAAGCTTTTAGACAATATCAACAAGATGATCCTTACCGTGTTTTATGGCAATATCTAGCAGATTCAGAAGTAGACAAGTTACAAGCCGGTAAAGAATTAAGTTTAAATGCTCAGCTTATTGAAGAAGATATTTGGGCTAAAAATATTATTAAACTTTATCTGGGTGAAATGAGCCAAAATGCCTTTATAAATAGATTAGCTGATAATGTGAGTTCAAGTGAAGCATTAACAGAGCGCTTATGTGAGGCTTACTTTTATTTAGGAAAATATAGCCAAATGCAGGGTGATGTATATGCAGCACTTAACTTCTTTAAACTTGCCTTAAGCACTAACGTATATGAGTTTGTTGAGCATAGATATGCCAAACTAGAGTTAGATTTAATGCGCCAAACTATGCAACAATCTAGTCCACTTTAAACATTTTTTTAGTGAACTATGAATACTTTTAAAAAGCTACTTATAAGCTTAGTTATTTTAATATTGCTAAGCTTATTTTTTTTAATCGTATCGTATAATGAAAAAATTGATAATGCTGATATAACACGTAAACAGTTAGACGTACTTGAGTTTCTCGATCTATTTACGGCGACTAATACCGATGAAAGGCTAGCTAAATTACAAGCCGATCATAATAATAAGGCGTGGCTGCATTTAGCACAGTACCATGCAGAGATAAGTTCAAATACAGCGTATCAGCTAGGTATCTATTTCCTTAACAATCAAGACCTAAACTCAGCCATACTGTGGTTTCAATCTGCGGTCCGTCAGCAACATATTGAAGCACGCTTAGCGTTATCTATCGTGTATTTTGATTTACAGAAATATTCAGAAATTCAACCCTTACTTTTACCTATAATATCAAATGAAAAAGCATTGGCATTGCTATATAGATTAGCTTTATATCAAGGTAACCTTTCATTTATTGATACTTATAAAAGTAAATTAAGGCAAAGTGAAAATACTGCTCTATACAAAGAGCTTGAGCAATATTCTGTGTTTAATCACAATAAAGATGCATTGCAAAACAATAACGTTATTTCAATAAATCTTAAATCAACATCAGCATTAACATCAAACTGTTCAGTTGATGTTCAACTTTTTGCAACAAATTTAGCTGGTCTTAGACATGGCCGCGCATTAATTTCATCATTTGAGCAACATAAGCTGTCAAAATATATTTGTTTGCAAGCACCAAAATATATCCCAACCCAAGCGGTAAATTGTCAGCATTCAGTCGTTGAGAAAATAAGTTGTAACGCTAGTGTTTGGTTAACTCGCAAAGATATTACTACGCGCTATATTGGTTTAATTGTTGAACAGGGAAAGGCCAATGTTGATAACGGTATTATGTATATTGACCAAAATGATACTTTTGATGTACTAGTGCATGAACTTAGCCATTTCATTGGTTTTGTTGATGAGTATCCGTTACCTAAACAACACCAAAAATGTCAACAAGTCCAAGGCGAGGCGTTTTCTCATAACCTTGTGGTATTAAGCGAAAGTTACCAGGGCAATAAGAAATCCCTTAGGGAGAGTATTTTGTCTCAAATTCCATGGCGCAGTTTAATAAAAGATACCACACCCATTTTATCGAAAAGTGAACAAGGCTGGCAGTTAGCAACGCCAAAAGCACATCAAGATGACATTGGGTTGTTCATTGCTGATACTTGTCTTAATGGGAGTAATGTTCAGGCATTTAAGCCCATATCTGGAAGAACAAAATTAGAATATTTTGAGTTGGCTTTGCCAGAAATATATGTGAATTTATTTCTATTAGCTCCTCGGCATTATCTCATGCCAAGTTATCATTATAATATCAGTCAAAACTTAGTTGAAAAGGGCGAATTTAGTGATGCGATTAAAGTATTGCAGGTAACATTATTTGATTAATTAAAACTTAGCTATTTGAACATCTGTAAGAAGACGTTCATCAGCTAAGCTTTTATGCTGTTTTATTATGTGAAGCTAACTCACATATTGTTTAAGTAAGATTTTTCTGGGTTCCTCCTGCACATTTAACTTAATTTCATTTTTTAATTGTGAAGCTGAATTTACATATTCTTGCTGCTGTAATATGACGTTGCTTCTTACTTTTGCTATCGGCCACATTGTATTGTTATTAAAAGTTAAGAGCTCTTGTTCTAACGTAGCTTGATTGTTTTTGGCGCAGTTAAGTTCTTTTCTTCGAATAAACCATGAAAATAATGCCATAGTATTTTTTCCTCCATCTACACCCTATCCATCTACACCCTATAGGTATAGCGTAAGTTTTCAATTTTTGCCCATTGATATTGAATTTATTTATCTTAATTAAAGAATTTCCTGACTTTAAAAGTGATAACTTAAGATATAATTGTGGCAACTTAATGAAATCGTTATTACATTTTATGGAAAAATTTTCTTATCCTCATTTTCGTCAACAATTTCCTTTATTAGCAGGCATAGTAAATGGTCAGCCTCTAGTCTATTTTGACAATGCTGCAACGACTCAGAAACCTCAATGCGTTATTGATAGCCATAAAGATTATTATCAAGCGAACAATGCTAATGTTCATAGGGCATCACATTCAGTTAGTGCCCGAGCAACAGTCGCCTTTGAAGCTGTACGCGAAAAAGTCAAAACGTTTATTAATGCTAAAACTAGCAAAGAAATAATTTGGACTAAAGGTAGCACCGAAAGCATTAATTTAGTGGCTCAAAGTTGGGGTCGTTCTAACTTGCAACCGAATGATGAAATAGTATTAAGTTACAGTGAACATCATGCCAATATTGTGCCCTGGCAAATTGTTGCAGAGCAAACGGGTGCGAAAATTAAAGTATTGCCATTAACGTCAACGGGGCAAATAGATGTTGACCAACTTGAGGATGTAATTAATCAGCGTACTAAGATTGTATGTTTTGCTCATATTTCTAATGTAATAGGTAAAATTAATCCTATTGAAGACGTTATTCGTGTTGCTAAAAAATATAACGCACTTACTTTAATCGATGGTGCGCAGGCGATTGCTCACGTAAATGTTGATGTTAATAAGTTAGACTGTGACTTTTACGTGTTTTCTGCACATAAAATGTATGGCCCAACAGGTGTTGGTGTACTTTATGCAAAACAAGTTTTGCTTGAAAGTATGCCACCATATCAAGCGGGCGGTGAAATGATTAAAACCGTGAGCTTTGAAAAAACAACATTTAATGAATTACCTCATAAATTTGAAGCGGGTACGCCCAATATTGCCGGTGTAGTAGCAATGGGGGCCGCAATTAAGTTTATTGAAAAGTATGATCATCTTGCATTATTAGCATACGAAAATAAATTAAAAGATTATTGCTTCGAGCAACTATCAACAGTGCAGGGACTCAGCTTTATTGTTAATAATGTACCTGATATTCCTGTTTTTTCTTTTACTTTAGCAGGCCAACACAATCATGATGTTGCTTCTGCGTTAGATAGTGTAGGTATCGCGGTACGCTCTGGGCATCATTGTGCAATGCCTTTAATGCAGTACTTAAAGAGTGATGGCTGTATTCGTTTATCTTTATCTGCTTATAATAATGTTGAAGAAATAGATTTTACTGTGCAAGCGATTAAAAAATTAACTGCTGGCATATCAAAAACGTCAAACAGTTTAAGTGAAATAAGCCATATTGAAAATGTTGCTTCTATTCCACATACTAGTGCTGATTTTGATGTAGAGAGTGTCATAACTTTATTTTCTAAAGCACAAAGTTGGGATAGTAAGCATCGTGAAATTATGATGTTAGGAAAAAAGCAATTACGTTTGCCTAACGAAGTTAAAACTGATCAGTCTTTAATTTCAGGTTGTGAAAGCCAGGCATGGCTGTTGTGTGAAAAAAAGCATAACGACACCTTTATATTTAAAGGCGACAGTGATGCCAAAGTGATCAGAGGGCTATTAGCTATTGTATTAGCCGCTGTAAATAATAAAACGGCATCACAAATTGTTGCCTTTGATATGGATAACTACTTTACAGAGTTAGGTTTACTGCAACATTTAAGTCCATCGCGTGGCAATGGACTTTTAGCTATTGTGAAAAAAATATATTGTTTAGTCGAGATGGATTTTGAAGATAACTAACGTATTTGAAAGGTTAGCCCTTAGCTAAGGGCTTTCTTTAAATATTTTTCCATAGACTTACCCACGGCAAAAAACGCAAAGCATGCGGTTACATGAGTTGCTGCACCGAAGCCGCCGCTGCAATCTAATCGCATAGAGCCATCGTTTGACTGTTTTGCATGACAAACATTTCCGTCTGGGTCTGGGTAACGCAACTGTTCACTAGAAAATACCGCATCAATAGAAAACTTTCGCTTAACATTACGCGAAAAATTATACTCTCTGCGTAATTGGTTTCGTACCTTAGCTAATAATGGGTCTTGATAGGTTTGACTTAAATCTGCAATAGCAATTTTACTTGGATCTATTTGTCCACCTGCACCGCCAATAGTTATTAGGGGTAATTTATTTCGCTTACAATGCGCTATAACAGCACTCTTAACATTGACTGAATCAATCGCATCGATAACATAATCGTAAGAGTTTGACAGAATTTCACGCACGTTTTCTAACGTCACAAAGTCTTCTATCGTATTAACAATGCACTCAGGGTTAATTTGTATAATTCTATCGCGCATCACATCGACTTTACTCTGCCCAATAGTATGAGTCAGTGCATGTATTTGGCGATTAATGTTGGTTATGCATAAATCATCAAGATCAATTAAGGTTATCTGGCCAATACCGTTACGGGCTAAAGCTTCTGCAACCCAAGACCCAACACCGCCAATACCTATTACACAGAAGTGAGCTTTTTGAAGCGCTTCGCTCTGCGTATTACCATAGAGACGAGCAATACCACCAAATCTTAATTGATAATCTGACATTATTTATCCGTTAGCGAGAAAATTCGCTGCGCATTATAGCAGTACCCTAAAGTAAAGCTACGAATGTAAGTAATTAACTATTTACTGAAGTTATTTTATACAAAAATTCACCAGAGATTTTAAATATACCTATAACAGGTATTTATTATGTTTATTCCC
>NZ_JACGWF010000256.1:0-253 GCF_014077595.1 Colwellia sp. 6M3
ATCGCAGCGACATTAATAGTTTCAGGAATAAAATTTTCAGGCAGAGTTAATTCACCGGCAATAATTTGGAAGTACTGAAAACTAAATGATAAATCTTTCTGCTCTAAGGTAGACAGCTGAGATAAAGATTACCATAGTAACGCCTTTTTTTTCTATCGTCATATCACCGTCGTTGACTTTTTCATCAAAAGTGAAACCATACGAAAAACCAGAGCAGCCACCACCCGTAACATAAACACGTAATTTCAAGTCT
>NZ_JACGWF010000218.1:0-503 GCF_014077595.1 Colwellia sp. 6M3
GATTCTTAGGACTGGTGCTGATAGGCAGAGTCGAACTGCCGACCTCACCCTTACCAAGGGTGCGCTCTACCAACTGAGCTATATCAGCAACACAAGAACTGGAGCGGGCAGCGGGAATCGAACCCGCATCATCAGCTTGGAAGGCTGAGGTAATAGCCATTATACGATGCCCGCATAAAAATCTGTTCTTAAACTACCTCTAACCGTCAAGAATAAAGTGGTGGAGGGAGCTGGATTCGAACCAGCGAAGGCTGAGCCGTCAGATTTACAGTCTGATCCCTTTGGCCGCTCGGGAACCCCTCCACGATAATTCTCTACTAATTCACTTCCGGTAAAAGGAAAGTGGTGCCGACTAACCGAGTCGAACGGTTGACCTACTGATTACAAGTCAGTTGCTCTACCAGCTGAGCTAAGTCGGCACTGCTTTAGTACGGGGCGAGATATTAGAGTAAGGTTTATTGGGATGCAACAATAAAATTAAAAAAAGTGTAAATTTTTAGTTT
>NZ_JACGWF010000194.1:0-963 GCF_014077595.1 Colwellia sp. 6M3
GTATTACCTACAGACTGTGCAATGCCTTCTTTTACGAATAACTCTTTAGAGTATTGATCTGCTGGAAACGACTGCATTTGCGCAAACCCTGCATCAAGCGTATGGCCACCATACATAGTTGATGCGTCGTCTGTTCCATCTTTATGACGATGATCGTGCTTTAAACTCAAGCCACTACCCGTTTTAGTTATGATCCACGTACGTGATGCATCGTCTCCTACATGAAACGGTACTTGTAACTCAGTCTCGCTACATTTACGTACATGCATAACCAGCTTTTTATCTGTAAATGAGCTTGGCCCCTTCGCGTTATCTACCGCTACTTCACCTTCAAAAGCTTTACCGCAATGCGCTGCAATACTATTAAAAAAGGCATCATGAGTAGGGATAGACACTAAAGGTGCAGGGCGTGAAAAAGCTGTCGATGAAGCAAGTATTAGAGTTGCTGCAGTTAATAATTTCATATTTTTCTCGTTATAGTTATTTTAAAACACCTGTAATAGTACAGCTTTCTTTAGTGCTTTATTAGAAGTATCTCTACCTAATTAAATATGCAATTCAGTTGAGTGTTTAATAGATAATTAAATGAACCATAATAACTCACGCATGATTTTCTGCAGACGTAAAAAAGCCCGACTCTTTCGAATCGGGCTTTCTACAATGTGAAGTAGGTACGCTACGCAGTAGAATGTCGTAGTGCCTACAGCGGTGGAGAGTCACCTAGCAAATGCTACATACTTATCGGCGTGCAGAGATATTGAGGGCTTTTGGTGTGATTCTAGCGTCGGAAGTCGCTTCGCTCGCCCTACGTGATAGGTGTTGATGTGAGTGTTAACTGCGCGTATTTTACTTTTCTGCAGACGTAAAAAAGCCCGACTATTTCTAGTCGGGCTCTCTACAATTTGAAGCCTGGTAATGTCCTACTTTCACATAGCAAATGCTACACTATCATCGGCGCTGTTT
>NZ_JACGWF010000209.1:0-604 GCF_014077595.1 Colwellia sp. 6M3
GTTGTAATGATTGCAAAAAAGTGGACAGTTTGAGTATTTTTATTGGCTGAAAATCGTTACCTTTGTTCGCACTTACTTTAACCATTGTATGTCCTTATAAATGTTGATTAGCTTAGTGCTACTTTATGGGCAAAGCATCAATTTAACTTGAAGTTGTATTTTTTTTTGGTGGAATAAATAATACTAACATCTTCGAAATCTATAATAAATGTTGAAAAATAACACTATTTTATTAGCTTAAATTTTCTTCATAAATATAGAGTAAGGGCTATTTTTCTTTATCTTCATTGGCTTGACGATGCAACTGAATGGAGAATGATTTTTCGCCTTTACCACTGACTATTATCTGCATAATTTTATTACTAATTAGTCGATACTCAAGCTTGTTTGGAAAGTCATGTAATTAGTTTGCAAAGATAAATAATTTATCTTTGCATTCGATTAATTTTAAGGCAATGATGGCTAGCACCTGCCTTTTGGCCATAGTTATTTACCCGACATATTCAAAACGTTTGATTGTCTTACCTTCTCTTTCAATAGTCTCGTCAAACATGGACAGTGGTCTAACCCAAATCGCACGTTCGCCATATTCAGGTTGATATAC
>NZ_JACGWF010000263.1:0-251 GCF_014077595.1 Colwellia sp. 6M3
TTCTTCAAGCGTAGCCCAACCATTGATTGCTGAAGCGTATACAACTTTAAAATCAAGTTGTTCATCAGTAGCACCAAGGTTATCAAACAATTCAAAAACTTGATCCATAACCCAATCAGGACGAGAAGTAACATACTTACCTTCTTTACCACAAAATGGTGAAGTGTTTACTTGGAAAGTCATGTTGATTGTAGGTTCATCAACAGATAGTGCTGGTAAGCCTTCAACTTCTGTAGGACAACATACAGTAT
>NZ_JACGWF010000270.1:0-249 GCF_014077595.1 Colwellia sp. 6M3
TTATTGGTAATGTCTTTGTTGAAATTTTTGATGAAGAAGCAAATAAACTCAGTAACGCTAAATGGTTAGCACAAGGTACTATTTACCCTGATGTTATAGAGTCAGCGGCATCTGCTACTGGTAAAGCACTAGTTGCCGGTGCACATTGTGTGATGGTGGGTAGCATGCTCGCAGGTACGGAAGAAGCACCTGGTGAAGTCGAACTTTATCAAGGTCGTTACTATAAGTCATATCGCGGCATGGGGTCTT
>NZ_JACGWF010000245.1:0-270 GCF_014077595.1 Colwellia sp. 6M3
CTAGTTTAACCTTCGGGAGGACGGTCACCACTTTGTGATTCATGACTGGGGTGAAGTCGTAACAAGGTAACCCTAGGGGAACCTGGGGTTGGATCACCTCCTTATCTTGAAGTAAAACAGCTTAATGAGAACCTCGGTTCTACGAGTGTCTACACAAATTACATGATAACAAATTAGAAGAAGTCCAAACATGCTAGCTTCGGACGTAAATTCTTGAAAGAGAAATAGGTCTGTAGCTCAGCTGGTTAGAGCGCACCCCTGATAAGGGTG
>NZ_JACGWF010000264.1:0-251 GCF_014077595.1 Colwellia sp. 6M3
GCGAGTGTCAGTGCCTGAGCGGTCGAATCACTTAAATTATATTTAATATAACCCGCTAGGCTCTGACTAAAAGCAATATGCTTGGGCAATGTGTATGTCGGCATATTTAACTAATTATACTTAAAACACGCTATGATAAATAGCTGACAATACTTCCTGTGCACCACAAAATGTTATGGCACTCTCTGCTTTAATGACTTTACGATGGCAGTTTAATTCTTGATGAAAATCAACTATTTCTTGTCGTAATG
>NZ_JACGWF010000232.1:0-358 GCF_014077595.1 Colwellia sp. 6M3
GTTTTAAGTATAATTAGTTAAATATGCCGACATACACATTGCCCAAGCATATTGCTTTTAGTCAGAGCCTAGCGGGTTATATTAAATATAATTTAAGTGATTCGACCGCTCAGGCACTGACACTCGCACAGCTATGTCAGTTGAGTGCCAGTGATTTGGTTACACAAAAAGGGCTAGAGACCAGTATAGGTGATACTCTTCTCCAATATGCACCTGTGCAAGGTGATGTCGCATTACGACAAGAAATAGTTGATTTTCATCAAGAATTAAACTGCCATCGTAAAGTCATTAAAGCAGAGAGTGCCATAACATTTTGTGGTGCACAGGAAGTATTGTCAGCTATTTATCATAGCGTGTT
>NZ_JACGWF010000269.1:0-250 GCF_014077595.1 Colwellia sp. 6M3
TTGTAAATCATGTGAGGCAACAAAAGCAAAATCTTCTAATTCACGGTTACTGCGTGATAACTCATCTGAATAAAGCGTGAGTTCTTTGGTTCGAGCAGCAACTTTTTGTGCTAATTCTTTATTTTTTAGTGGTTGAAGACGATGAAGACGCCGCTGATGTAACCGTACTATTACTTGAATCTCTAGGTGTTGAAGCAGTAAAAGCACAAACAGCTCAAATATGCCAAGACCTACTGCGCAACGAAAGTAA
>NZ_JACGWF010000211.1:0-595 GCF_014077595.1 Colwellia sp. 6M3
TAGGTCCATACAACAACAGTGCAACCGCTGGCGCTACTAGCCCAAGTGGTGCAACGGTTAATGACACCTCAGATAACGGTACTGACCCAGAAACAAACAATGGTAATGCTGCCGATGACGATGCAACACCCGTAACCTTTGCTGAAGCACCGGCTATTGGCGTTGCTAAAACCGTAAGTGCAGGCCCTACCAATAATGGTGATGGTACACATACACTAACCTATTCTATGGTGGTTAAAAATACTGGTGATATCAGCCTAAGCAATGTGCAAGTTGTTGATGACCTTACCACGACTTTTAGTGGCGCTACCTTTGTTGTTGATGCCAAAAGCACTGGTGGCACACTCACCATAAACAATGCCTTTAATGGCGATGGTGATAAAAATTTATTAGCCGCAAACCAAAACTTAGCGGTTGGCGAAAGCGAAACGATCAGCTTAACGGTCACCGTTACACCAGGCACTAACCTAGGTCCATACAACAACAGTGCAACCGCTGGCGCTACTAGCCCAAGTGGTGCAACGGTTAATGACACCTCAGATAACGGTACTGACCCAGAAACAAACAATGGTAATGCTGCCGATGACGATGCAAC
>NZ_JACGWF010000222.1:0-439 GCF_014077595.1 Colwellia sp. 6M3
GAGGCTTAACCATACAACACCCAAGTGGTTTTCACGTAACTGTTCCAGACAGTTACCTGACTTCCTCCATCCATGGAGGTCGTGTATGAAGTTTGACAAAAAGTGTAGGAATACACGCATCACGCATAACAATTGTGTGAATAAGAGATTTGGTAAATATTTCAGCTTTCTAAGATTATTATTTGTTAATCACTTGCGCAGGTAAGTGACGAATTGACAAAGCCGCAAATAAGCGTGACACGGAGTTGAGTTTACTCAATGAGTATCAGAGCGATTGTAGCAATGCCGTCAATTTGGCAGTTAACAAGCAAGTTTTTGTCTAGCGACAATAGCGACATGGCCCCACCTGATCCCATTCCGAACTCAGAAGTGAAACGTGTTAGCGCCGATGGTAGTGTGGGAGTTCCCATGTGAGAGTAGGACATTGCTAGGCTTCTAT
>NZ_JACGWF010000272.1:0-248 GCF_014077595.1 Colwellia sp. 6M3
TTCAGCAAAGGCGAATGAACAGGCAAAACTGACATAAAAACGAATAGCTTCTAAAGCATTAACTGAGCATATTGCTAAGAAAAGACGCTCTTTCAATTTACGTTCACTGACTTCTATAGTGTTACCGGTGAACCACTTCATTTAGATTGGGAGTCACTTCGTGCCAGTATTAAAAAGCACGGCGTAAGAAACTCAACCGTATCAGCATTAATGCCGTCAGAAACTTCGTCTCAAATATCTAATGCGAC
>NZ_JACGWF010000190.1:0-1386 GCF_014077595.1 Colwellia sp. 6M3
TTCAATGCGTTATTGTTTGGTACTGAATAAAAGGCAGTAGAAAGACAGATTAAATCTGCCTTTCTACAATAAAGCGGGAAACACAGCTATACTGTATAAATAAACAGTATACATTTTAATTATTAAGGAATAATAATGAAATCTGAATTTCTCTCACACATTAAAGAAACAATGTGGACCAGACGCTACGCTAAACGTACTATTGAGTCATATTTATATTGGATTAAAGCTTACATAATTTTTATTGGAAAAGTTCATCCTAAAGATTGCCATGATAAAGAAGTTGAAAGGTTTCTAAGTTACCTTTCGAATAATTTAAATCTTGCGCCAAAATCTCAAGCATTAGCATTAAACTCTGTTAATTACTTGTATAAACATATTTTAGTTAAACCGCTTAGCCTTGATTTGCGCTTTAATAAATCTCGGGTAAACCCAAAACTCCCCACTGTTTTAACTATCCCAGAAGTAAAAGAACTTTTATCGGCTATAAATATAAATCACCTTTTACTATGCCAATTAATGTATGGCAGTGGCTTAAGATTAATGGAGGCTGTGCGCTTAAGAGTACAAGATATAAACTTTGACTATCATTGTATCGAAGTATGGAATGGCAAAGGTGGTAAACATCGAACAGTTACCCTAGCAACTGAACTGGCTACGGCACTCAAAGAACAAATATCGCTGGTAAAGTCTTACTATGTATTAGATATGAGGAATGATGATTACTCTGGCGTATATTTGCCTTTTGCATTATCGAGAAAATATCCAAGTGCTGCGAAAACATTTAATTGGCACTATTTATTCCCATCAAATCGCTTATCTTTAGATCCTGAGGTCAACAAATTAAGACGCCATCATATAAACGAAACGGCAATTCAAAAAGCGGTAAAAATAGCATCTAAAAATTCAGGTATAGATAAAAATATTACTTGTCATACTTTACGACATTCATTTGCAACACACTTACTTCAACGAGGTGCTGATATTCGAACGGTACAAGAGCAATTGGGGCACAGTGACATTAGAACAACGCAAATATATACCCATGTGATAGAGCGCGGTGCAAATGGAGTTACAAGCCCTTTATCAACTTTAATATAAGCTAAGTGAACTGTGATTTTTTTAAGAAAAAATTAGATAAGCAATAATTAAACTGTAGTTAAACGGCTTAAGTTTTTTTTAGATTATTAAGTTTTATTTAGATTATTAAGTTTTATTTAGAGGTGCTTTCTTTGGGGTTTGCTTTAGGTAATTGTGTGAGGTTTTAAGTTGCCACAGATAAAAATTTAAATAAATTGGCGGAGTGGACGGGACTCGAACCCGCGACCCCCGGCGTGACAGGCCGGTATTCTAACCAACTGAACTACCACTCCGCGTATTTATTTC
>NZ_JACGWF010000240.1:0-310 GCF_014077595.1 Colwellia sp. 6M3
TTTAATTGATTGCGAAGGGGGGAAGTATTCTTTAAGTGTATGAAAATCAGGAGTATCGACGTATAGGCTCACATGTATTTCGACGGAAATAGGCAAGAGATGACGGCTAAGCAGGAATGTGGACGCTGAGAACTGAAGGGCGAGCAATGGAGTAATGGCTGACCACTTAGGCAGATTGCCAAAAAAAAAAAGGCTAGCACACCTAATGTCATCATGAAGATTCAGCGATAAGTAGAATGACACGAGCAGACATACCGCAAGCAAAGGCAGAAAATGACAGTTTACTACAGCTTGTACGGACAATTATTAG
>NZ_JACGWF010000203.1:0-677 GCF_014077595.1 Colwellia sp. 6M3
TTTAATGGCTAATTGACATAGCGAAGTAGATGAACTTGTGAATTGAATGAACAATTAGCTGCCTAACGGCAGCTAAATAAAACCCTATTGCCTATTGACGGGAATAAGGCTCATATGTGTTATGTGTACTTAACGCAAGACCTGATATTTCTTTAATGATGGGTACTCACAGTCAATTGTTTCTATATAAATATTACGTTCTGCCCAAAATATTTCTAGGTCGTACAAGCAAAATGAATACTTGTTAGGATCTTCTACCCATTCACCTTCAGTTTTAACTGAAACTGATGTAAATAATTCATTCTCGTTTGCCCACCAAACTAAAACCAAATAATCACAACCAGCACCATCATGAAAAATCACGAAAGCTGGAGTATTATTCCAGTCGATTTTACGTGATGCTTTAACGTATTTTAGTCGTGGTAAGTATTTAGATTGATCAACTAAATTATTACTAGCAGAAATAGTATAAATTTTAATACCTGTTTCATCTAACCAATCAATTTGACCATCTATACTTCGAGGCTTGAACATAACTTTCCTTGTACACATAACGCCGTTTTAAGCGGCAAATTGCAGTTGGCTAAAATAAGTGAGGGACGAACAAAAAGCCAACTGTAATTTGTCCGACTTGAAAACCCTTGTTAGTTTTTGTTACCGCATTTTATTTGCTTTTC
>NZ_JACGWF010000170.1:0-2600 GCF_014077595.1 Colwellia sp. 6M3
TTTAATGGCTAATTGACATAGCGAAGTAGATGAACTTGTGAATTGAATGAACAATTAGCTGCCTAACGGCAGCTAAATAAAACCCTATTGCCTATTGACGGGAATAAGGCTCATATGTGTTATGTGTTTTTAGCACCATAGCTATTATTAAACAACTTAAAGTGCGTTATAAAAAGCCACGCTATTATGATGCTGAGAATTAATGCAGCCCCCTCTCCAATTTCTTGTTTATTAGGAAGCGATAAGAGTTTTGGTATGAGGGTTGGTGAATAGACTATTGATATTGAGATAATCAAACTCCCTGTGACGGCAATTAATAAAAATAATAGCGCTTTATATCTTTTAAATAATGCCAGTGAAAACATTAGGATTATTTGAATAAATATTTGTAATGAAATGACGCGCCAAAAGATCGCATATACTCCTTTAGCCAGAGACTCCGTAATAGGAAAGTCTTTAAAAATAAGACTATGAAAGAAATATACTAAGAAAAATATAACCATTTCTAAAGCTACTAGAGTTGCTAAGTATGGAAATGCTTCCTTAATTTTTTTCATACTCCAAACCTCTCTAAACACATAACGCCTACTTAAGCGGAAAAATATAGTTGGCTATAATGTGAACGGAGTGAAACAGCCAACTGTATTTTTTGATCTTCCCCCGATAAAACGGACACATTTTTATTCATGCTGCCAGGGCTTCATATTCTATTGGCGAACAATAACTTATCCCTGAATGCATCCTCGAAACATTGTAGTATTTGTTAATGTAACTGCCAAGCGTTCCGCGCAGTTCTTTATCACATTTAAATACATTACCACGAATAACTTCGGTCTTCATTGAATGGAAGAATGACTCCATATGCGCATTATCAGTACATTTTCCCGCTCGGCTCAAGCTATGAACTATCCCATGCAGTTTCAATACTTTTTGATAAACTTGTCCTCGATATTCTACACCTCGATCGGTATGAAGCATTAAATCACTTTGCGGTCTTCTCTTTTTAATCGCATTTTTTAATGTTCGTTTCGTTACCTCTGCTGTCCTATTTCTGTCTAAACTCCAGCTAATAATACGCCGTGAATATAAATCCATTATTACCGATAAATAACGCCATACCCCTTTCACCTTCAAATACGTAACATCTGCTACCCAGACTTTATCTTTAGCCAATGGCACTTCACTATTAGGCCGTAAGTTGGTACCTGTCGTAAGAAAGCGTTTATAAAATGCAGAGCGAGTAGTCACACGCATCACTCTCGCAACCAGTCCTAGTGCTCGATACAAGCGTTCAACACGCTTTTTACCGATATTGTATCCTTGCTTTTGTAAGGCCTTAAATATGCGAGGACTACCATAGCGTCCTTTATGCTCAGTGAATATTTGCTGAATTTTCTGTTTAAGCTCTGCATCTTCTATCGTCCGGGCACTTGGTTGACGTTCACGCCAATCGTAATAGCCACTTTTAGAGACATCGAAATATTTCAGCAACTTCACCACCTTTATGTCGGCTCTGAGCTTTTCGATGAATCGATATCGTCCTGATGTTCCTCCGCAAGAAACCGTTGCCACTTTTTTAGGATATACAGCTCCTCCTTGAGCTGTTTATTTTCACGTTCTAGTTGTTGCTCTTTGGTCAGTACTTTCTTGGTTTTTGATTGGCCAGCCACTTTTTTGCGTTTATCAGCCACAATGATCCCTTCACGATATTCTTTTCGCCATCGTGACAGCATGAACGGGTGTATGTCGAATTTTTCGGCGACTGATTTTATGGTGATACCGACAACAAAACTCAGTTGAACAGCGTTGACTTTAAAGTCGTTTGAATACTTCCAAGTGCGTCTTGGATTGTTGTACTTGGGCATAAAACACCTCATCTTTAGTTAGATTTTGGTGTCCGTTTTATCGGGGGAAGATCATTTTCCGTTTGAAGTTCTTGTTATATCTCGTTAGAAAAATTAATCTGATAAATATCAACATCAAAGCCTTGAATGTTTGATGATTTAAAAAATGAAAAACCAGATCTACTTGCAACTTTAATTGAGGGTAAGTTATTAGGGTCTATTAAAGCTGAGATATTTTTTCGTTTTAATTTTTGTTTACAAAACGCTACCACACCTGAAGTAGCTTCGGATGCAAACCCTTTTCCTTGTTCTGATATAGATAATCGATAGCTTACATGTAATAACTCTTCACCTTCTACTGAGTGAGAGTTTAATCCACATATACCAACAAATGAATTGTCTACCTTTGAAAATAGAGCCCATTGACCATAGCCTTTAGTTTCGTATTGTTGTTTACAATTAGCTATATATTTTGTTATATCTTCATCATTATGCACTCCAACAATGGAGTATTTCATTATCTCTGGATCTGATAAAACTAGGCGTAAAGCTACAGAGTCTTTGTCAGTAATTTCACAAATATGTAACCTTTCAGTTTCTACAATGCTCAAAATATACACCTTAGAGATATAACGCCGTTTTAAGCGGCAAATTGCAGTTGGCTAAAATAAGTGAGGGACGAACAAAAAGCCAACTGTAATTTGTCCGACTTGAAAACCCTTGTTAGTTTTTGTTACCGCATTTTATTTGCTTTTC
>NZ_JACGWF010000257.1:0-253 GCF_014077595.1 Colwellia sp. 6M3
ACTACTTCACCAATTAATACACCGCTAAATTTTCCTGCAACAGGCTCTACGGCGTCTACTTCAAGACCAGCCATGGTAATTTGATGTGCTAATTCATCTGAAGATATAGCAGGATTAACCCACTCACTAACGCACTTACCAATAGGAGCATCGCTGGCTAATTCCATAATGCCGTCTGAACTATCTGACAAACCGATTTCAGACTCACTACATAACATGCCGTGAGACGGTACGCCGCGTAGCTTGGCTTTTT
>NZ_JACGWF010000221.1:0-444 GCF_014077595.1 Colwellia sp. 6M3
TCTTTAAAATTGATAAAGTGCCTTAGCACACAGTTTTGTGTGCCGACTTAGCTCAGCTGGTAGAGCAACTGACTTGTAATCAGTAGGTCAACCGTTCGACTCGGTTAGTCGGCACCATTTATTTAAAGTTAATTGTAAAGTATCACAATTAATTAGCACAGTTTATGTGCCTCGATAGCTCAGTCGGTAGAGCAGAGGATTGAAAATCCTCGTGTCCGTGGTTCGATTCCGCGTCGAGGCACCATTTATTGAAAAGCCTTGCTTATGCAAGGTTTTTTTATTTTAAGTGCTTTATAAAGTTCTCAATCTTTAAAATTGAACGTGCCTTAGCACACAGTTTTGTGTGCCGACTTAGCTCAGCTGGTAGAGCAACTGACTTGTAATCAGTAGGTCAACCGTTCGACTCGGTTAGTCGGCACCATTTATTAAAAGCCCCGCTTATAG
>NZ_JACGWF010000248.1:0-261 GCF_014077595.1 Colwellia sp. 6M3
GTGTAGATTTCCTACACGAGTGATGAACCAACGCCGATAGAGGACAAAATTGGTAGGTCTGGGCAGACTTGAACTGCCGACCTCACCCTTATCAGGGGTGCGCTCTAACCAGCTGAGCTACAGACCTGCATCGCATCAAAAATCGATACTACATAATAAGTGGTGGAGCTAAGCAGGATCGAACTGCTGACCTCCTGCGTGCAAGGCAGGCGCTCTCCCAGCTGAGCTATAGCCCCTTATTATGCTAGGGTTTTACGTTTT
>NZ_JACGWF010000236.1:0-339 GCF_014077595.1 Colwellia sp. 6M3
GTCTAAAAATTCAGTTGTCCTAGTGACACATTTATGTGTCCCCATCGTCTAGAGGCCTAGGACACCGCCCTTTCACGGCGGTAACAGGGGTTCGAATCCCCTTGGGGACGCCACTTACTTATTTTAAGTATTGTGTAAAGTAGTGTGACACCGCACTCTCTATGCACGACGTTATCAAGAGTACTAATCTCTTGGGGACGCCACTTACTTATTTTTAATAGGGAAGTGTAGTGTTATTAAGAAAGCTCGCCTGAAACGAGTCTAAAAATTCAGTTGTCCTAGTGACACATTTATGTGTCCCCATCGTCTAGAGGCCTAGGACACCGCCCTTTCACGGCG
>NZ_JACGWF010000265.1:0-251 GCF_014077595.1 Colwellia sp. 6M3
GTTGTGACGATTTATTTGCATTACATGCTCAAGAAAAATTAGCTTCACTTTTGGCCTCTGCGTAAAAGTGAAAATATCTTAGAATAAAATGCCAATAAATAATGGCGTAAAAATATAAAGGAAGAACGACTAATGTTTCAGGAAAAGAACTTCCCGGTAAATATTTTTCATTCGCACGCGAGCTCGCCATTTCAGCAACATGATTTTCATCACGTCCCCAAAGCAATGTTTTATGGCCATTTCGCGCTAAG
>NZ_JACGWF010000238.1:0-316 GCF_014077595.1 Colwellia sp. 6M3
TACTCTCACATGGGAACTCCCACACTACCATCGGCGCTAACACGTTTCACTTCTGAGTTCGGAATGGGATCAGGTGGGGCCATGTCGCTATTGTCGCTAGACAAAAAGGGTACAATCTTGAAAGCTGCACTTAAAGCCTTGGCTCTAAGTAATAAATACGTTTTTTTTTCTCTTATTCACACAATTGTCATGCGTGATGCGTGTATTCCTACACTTTTTGTCAAACTTCATACACGACCTCCATGGATGGAGGAAGTCAGGTAACTGTCTGGAACAGTTACGTGAAAACCACTTGGGTGTTGTATGGTTAAGCCTC
>NZ_JACGWF010000235.1:0-343 GCF_014077595.1 Colwellia sp. 6M3
ACAAGCAGGTGACAAAACCCGCTCAATTGTAAAGTCTGACATTTTCACGCACACAAAGTGTGTCTTGAATAAGAGTGGTAATAAATCTTACGATTTACTACCGGGTTGATTACGTTTCCGAGGAGGACCCGTAATCACCATCATTAATAGGCGATATTCCCATTAATAACAGCTTGGTATTTATAATTTATGAACAACAGCGCGACACCGTGTTCACCATATAAATACCGGTATTTATATCAGCTTTCCAGATTGTTAAAGAACTTGTCATTCACACGCATTCGGTGGTGACTTGGTTAAAAACCAAACTTAAAGTAGCTTAAACAAAGCATAACTTAAGTTT
>NZ_JACGWF010000285.1:0-214 GCF_014077595.1 Colwellia sp. 6M3
GTCGTAACAAGGTAACCCTAGGGGAACCTGGGGTTGGATCACCTCCTTATCTTGAAGTAAAACAGCTTAATGGAAACTTCGGTTTCAGAGTGTCTACACAAATTACATGATAACAAATTAGAAGAAGTCCAAACATGCTAGCTTCGGACGTAAATTCTTGAAAGAGAAATAGGTCTGTAGCTCAGCTGGTTAGAGCGCACCCCTGATAAGGGTG
>NZ_JACGWF010000280.1:0-222 GCF_014077595.1 Colwellia sp. 6M3
TTAAGCTCCCTAAAGGGTCGTTGGAGACTACAACGTTGATAGGTTGGGTGTGGAAGTGCTGCGAGGCATTGAGCTAACCAATACTAATTACCCGTGAGGCTTAACCATACAACACCCAAGTGGTTTTCACGTAACTGTTCCAGACAGTTACCTGACTTCCTCCATCCATGGAGGTCGTGTATGAAGTTTGACAAAAAGTGTAGGAATACACGCATCACGCAT
>NZ_JACGWF010000207.1:0-619 GCF_014077595.1 Colwellia sp. 6M3
TAGTGCAGCCATGTAGCATAACTTTATGGCCTACGGTGACCTTATTTCCAATCGTCATTGGATATTGAGCATCAACATGCAAAATGGAACCGTCTTGAATATTAGTATGCTCACCAATGTTAATACTCTGTATATTGATATCGCTTACAAGTGAGCTCTTAGCGAGGAAGGTAATTGTCTGAATTTTTTAGCTTTAACACTTTAACAATTAAATCAATTCAGACAAAAAACATGGTGGCTAATCTACTTGCTGTAATTCTTTTAAATAGCGTTCGCCATTTTCAACATAGTGCATAGCAGATTTTGTAAACATTTCGCGGGTTGACTCATCAAGTGGTTTAATAATTTTAGCTGGAGAGCCTATAACAAGGTGTCCGTCTGGCACTTGCATATTTTCTGTGACTAAACTGTTCGCGCCTATTAAACAATTTTTGCCAATATTAGCGCCGTTGAGTACAACAGCATTCATACCAATTAATGTATTATCTCCAATAGTGCAGCCATGTAGCATAACTTTATGGCCTACGGTGACCTTATTTCCAATCGTCATTGGATATTGAGCATCAACATGCAAAATGGAACCGTCTTGAATATTAGTATGCTCACCAATGTTAATACT
>NZ_JACGWF010000255.1:0-254 GCF_014077595.1 Colwellia sp. 6M3
GGGTTTTACTAAATCTTTCTCGACTCTTAATCACTTGTTTACGAGCAGCCTCTACAGCCTCAACTTCGGTTGCTTGTAAAATGCCATCGATTACTCGCATTAAGTGCTCACGCATCAAGGCTCGTGCTTATTAAGTGATACCCCTCTGACTAATTAATGACTTCTTTTTATGAAAAATAAGCAATTAATACAAAGCATAAAATTTGTTAAGTCATTATTCATCTTATAAATTTAAAACACCGTAGCTTTTATTT
>NZ_JACGWF010000266.1:0-251 GCF_014077595.1 Colwellia sp. 6M3
TGAAAACCTTTAGTGAGAAAGTTCGCCAAGGTTTATGGAGTGGTTATTCAGGAAAGCGTATTACTGATGTGGTAAATATTGGTGTGGGCGGTTCAAATTTAGGCCCGCAAATGGTCACTGAAGCACTTGCGCCTTTTCTTCTCGATTATTCAAAAAACCTTATCTCAGCATCGACAATGGATATGCTGTTCAATTTAGCGAAAGAGTGCGATGTTGAAGCTTGGCGAGAAAAAATGTTTAGCGGAGAACGT
>NZ_JACGWF010000281.1:0-215 GCF_014077595.1 Colwellia sp. 6M3
TTTTCCATTTCATCAACATCACAGTCAAGGTGATCTTCGCACCGCCAGATAATTTTCTTTCTAATAGCATTGGGGCGTTCTGGCGATGGTGCAACTATTTCAGTTCTGATATCGACATGTTTTTTATGGCAGGCTGAGCAATCGGCATTGTGAAAATCAATTGTTCGGGTTGGCATGATAAGCTCTCACTTGATTGAGTTAATGAAAAAAATCGT
>NZ_JACGWF010000171.1:0-2541 GCF_014077595.1 Colwellia sp. 6M3
GTGCAACTATTTCAGTTCTGATATCGACATGTTTTTTATGGCAGGCTGAGCAATCGGCATTGTGAAAATCAATTGTTCGGGTTGGCATGATAAGCTCTCACTTGATTGAGTTAATGAAAAAAATCGTATGGTGCCAAATTCAATTGGGTGATCTGCTTAGGACTGAAGCCCTGACGAAGGAGTTCGAAGTCTTTCATCTGCACCTGAGATTTTTGGCCTTCGCCAATAACTTGATAAAGGCTACCACTGGCAGTTTTGATTAGCTGGTTGTGAGGTGAGATTTCTACTATTTTTGATGTACTAATGTAATCGCCTTTAGCGAATCGGTATGTCATGTCATCGACACAGATACCCCATAAAATTTTACCGATCAATTCTTCACCTTCAGAAATAGACACGATGTGCCAGTTTTTAACTACTGTATTCATGATCTGAACTCCATCAATATTTGAGATGATCATAGAAAAATTTCAGTTAAAAAGATAATCAAAGCGTGGATCTAATCTCGACTTTTTCCTCTAAAATTGGCGTTGGCGATTGGCTCCTGCCATGGTCATGATCAGATAACTGAACATTTTGTTAGTCATTAATTTTACAAATATTAATTAAAATACAGATCATTAAAAGATGCCTTATTTCACCGTGATGCGTATGTTGTTTCAGCTTAAAAATGTCTGATGTTCCAAAGGGTAGTATTTGGTGTGCCATTTGGATGCGAATTAGCCTCGCATCCTTGTTACCTGATGATTCGTGTTTGTGAGGCTTTTTGTTAGCTGTAAGCTTGAAACCTGTACTGGAAGAGTTTTGTTATTTAATGAGTAAATAGTTTATTATTCTCATATTATTAGGTGGTTAGGTAAGCCAAGGCTAACGTCCGGTTTCGTATCAAAGTGATCGTTAGGCGGGATGATTTTTATTCGTAAATTAGTTCTTTATGGCAAAAGTGTTCATTAGAAGCCAATCTCATTTAGTGATTGGTAGTCTCAAACATTATGCGCAGTCACATATGGCATGAAAGTGCTGTTATTTCTTGTTTTTCACCTTTTTGCTTTCGAAGATGCTTTAGTAACATTTTATTAAGAGATATTGATTCTTGTGTCATGTCGATGATCCAATTAACTTTAATTGGCTGAATTATAGAACATAATAACTGCGTTAAAACGAATTCATTACGAACTCATGATGTGTTTAGGTAAAAGTTTTATATATCATCTGATAGATAAGGCTCATGGCGTTATTGAAGAAACTTTGTATTGGGATAGGTATAAAGTTGAAGCTATTACTTCACTAACAGACGCATAATTTAGGAAATAATAGTTCCCTAAATTTGAAATGAAGAAAAATGGTTTCGGCACTACCTCAACTTTATTGCCAAATAATTGTGGTAGCGAGTTAACTTTCACAGCAACATTTTCTGATAAAAAAAGTCCAGATTACATCCACGGATTTGATATGTTTTTAATTCGAGATCTTCTACCATTAGTTAGTACTTTTAGCGTTGGAGTCGAATTATGAATACTATTGTGTCAGATTGGCAAATTGTATCTGTTCTAGATGGCGAAAACTTGATTGGCAGTGGCTATAGAGCAGAAATACAAACAAATGACTTCGATCTGCTACGTCATGGTTTCAGCCCTGAGCAAATCAAAAGTTTGAATTTGGCACAACAAAAAAATTTTCACTAAACATCTTTCCTCACAAGTTTTACTGTTGAAAGTTCACGACCCTTTATTAAAAGTGTTGCAATTTCAGGTGCATATGGCATAAATGTACTATTAAGAAAATAATTACAATATTGAAAAGGATTTTCATTTGAAGGATAAGGAAAAAATCGCATTATTTATCGATGCTGATAATGCCCCCGCAGCCAAAATAGACATCATCCTTTCTGAGCTTGCTCGATATGGCGTAGTCAATATCCGTAAAGCCTACGGCAACTGGAAAAGTCCCTGTATTAAACCATGGGAAGATGTTCTTCATGAATTTGCTATTCAACCTATCCAACAATTTGATTTAACCAAAGGCAAAAACGCTACTGATATTGCTTTGGTCATTGATGCTATGGATATTCTCTATACTAAAGATGTAGACAGTATTTGTTTAGTTTCCTCTGATTGTGACTTCACTCCCCTTGTTACTCGTGCTCTTGCAGATGGAAAATTTGTAATTGGTTTTGGTGAGCGTAAAGCACCAACGGCATTCGTGAATAGCTGTTCAAAATTTCTTTATCTGGATGATATTGACACTGAAGATAAACCAATTCAAAAACGAAAACCTAGTATAAAAAGCGATACAAAGCTGATGAATATGCTTCGTCAAGCAATAGAAGCTTCTGAAGAAGAAGATGGTTGGGCGCAATTAGGTCCTATTGGTAAACACATTTCAAACCATGCATCCTTTGATCAAAGAAATTATGGATTCAAAAAGTTGAGTGACTTATTCACTGCAATTGATTTATTTGAAATGAAACAAACTCATGGTTCAGCAACATGGGTAAGAGATAAACGTAAGCATAAAGCTTTAAATAATGATTAATAACTC
>NZ_JACGWF010000205.1:0-646 GCF_014077595.1 Colwellia sp. 6M3
TAACGCCGTTTTAAGCGGCAAATTGCAGTTGGCTAAAATAAGTGAGGGACGAACAAAAAGCCAACTGTAATTTGTCCGACTTGAAAACCCTTGTTAGTTTTTGTTACCGCATTTTATTTGCTTTTCACCAAAGTGGTAAACGTTATTTACCGCTACGTATACACTTGAGACAACTGCTGATGTTGGCATAGTTATAATAGATAAAAACTCATCATTCCACTCATAAAAACTAGTATCATTTTTCAATAAATTGACAACTTTTAAAGTCTTCTTATCGGTAGACAAACCACATTGATACTTTTGAGAATGATCAACTTCAGGAACAACAACACATCCTGTGAATATCAGTGTACAGATGAGAATTATTAATTTGTTTAACATCAAACTATCCTTTTTGATAAATGGAGATAATATAAACTCTAAGAAAACTAACGCCCAATTAACAGGCAAAAAATTGTTGGCTAAAATAAGTGAACGGAGTGAACAGAAAGCCAACTGTTTTTTGTCCTTGTTTAATTTCTTGATACTAATTGAGCCTTCTCCCCGAAGTCTAGCACTGAGCTAAACTTCAAGGCGACTATACCAAAAGGAGAAAGCTCAATGAAATTCTATACTACTTTACATAAATATTATTGCGGAATCGATC
>NZ_JACGWF010000278.1:0-240 GCF_014077595.1 Colwellia sp. 6M3
TACTGATTAATTGGCGTAAGCAACACCCACAGTCGCACTGGATGGTCCCGATTAAAAGCAACACGCAATACACCGTCATTGAATCTTACTCTGAGCATGACTTCAAAGTAGAGATGAGTGTATCTGCGCATGCCAGAAAACAAGACCCTTCGCTTCCTGAGTGCTGGCAGGCCAGACTGGTTCTTTATCCTGAGCCAATGGGGCCTGGAAAAATAAAAGGTCTGCTGTGCTCTTTGGATG
>NZ_JACGWF010000202.1:0-686 GCF_014077595.1 Colwellia sp. 6M3
GCTATGGAGAGTGCATTGTGGATTGGTATAATAGGATTTATTATTGGTTGGATTATCCAATTTATTGGTCATATATATGAAAAAGCTAAACCTGCTTTTTTCGATGACATTATGGGTTTAGCTATAGGGCCGTTATTTTTAATGGCTGAAGTTTACTTTATGCTTGGTTTTGAGAAGAGCCTTGAAAAAAGCATCACACCAATGGCAATAGAAAAACGTAGATTGATAGAGCGTGCAAAGTAAAAGTGAAAGTAAGCCATTAGGGACGCACTTGCAGTAAGCTTCCCTAAAGGTGATATATTTACAACCATAACTGTATTTAACTCGCCAGTATTACTAGCTCTTCATAAAGATGCCTTAAAAGTAAAAATAATAAATACAAGGCATAAAATTGAGTACCCCTTATTCTACTTAAAAATTTCACGACACCTTAGGTTTATATTTTTGTCATCAAACATGAGCTGATGATCAAACCAATATTATACGCATCAGCTATTCTTAACTATTATTGTAAATCCCCCTGTAAACCTATACAAAATCTATACAAAAACTATACAAAAACTATACAAAAACTATACAAAAGCTTTACAAAAGCCATGTAAAACGGTTCAACACGATTAAAATTTGTAATATATCACTTAGCCATTAATAACCTCTCGCCAGTCAGCTTTGTATCAATGTATTAG
>NZ_JACGWF010000279.1:0-235 GCF_014077595.1 Colwellia sp. 6M3
TGTTCGCCTATCATTACCCCGCTTTTTAAGAACTGATTAATCAGCTTTAAAATACTACTGTCCGTCACTTTGCGTCTAACACTGCTAATTATCAAAGCATGATCAAGCAGGTCAAAACACTTCGACAGATCCATATCAACCACCCACTCACGGTGATATTTACGAATAAATACCGTGGCTTTGCTGATGGCGTCATGACAACTTCGTTTCGGCCTGTACCCATAACTTGATGGGT